>PXDP01000429.1 GCA_003565035.1 PVC group bacterium
ATGGCTTCTTCGCCTTCGAGTTTCAGAGCGGCCAGCGCAGACTGGGCGCGGATGAGGGCGGTGCCGCCACCGGCGACAATGCCTTCTTCAACGGCGGCACGGGTCGCGTGCAGCGCGTCTTCCACGCGGGCTTTCTTCTCTTTCATCTCGGTTTCGGTTGCGGCGCCGACGTTGATGACCGCAACTCCGCCGGCCAGCTTGGCCAGACGTTCCTGCAGTTTTTCGCGGTCGTAGTCGGAGGAGGTTTCCTCAATCTGACGCTTGATCTGGGCGATACGGCCCTGAATGGCGTCATGGGATCCGGCACCTTCAACGATGGTGGTGGATTCCTTGTCGATGGTGACCCGTTTGGCGGTGCCGAGGTCCTCGATGGTGACATTTTCCAGCTTGATCCCGAGGTCTTCGGTGATGCAGCGGCCGCCGGTGAGAACGGCGATGTCTTCGAGCATGGCTTTGCGGCGGTCGCCGAAGCCGGGGGCTTTGACGGCGGCGGCGTTCAGGGTGCCGCGCAGTTTGTTCACCACCAGAGTCGCGAGGGCTTCGCCTTCGACGTCTTCAGCGATGATCAGGAGCGGACGGCTGCTCTTGGCCACGTTCTGCAGCACGGGGAGGAGATCCTGCAGGTTCGAAACTTTCTTTTCGAAGATCAGGATGTAGGGATCCTCCAGGGAGCATTCCATGGTTTCGGTGTTGGTGGCCATGTAGGGGGAGAGGTAGCCTTTGTCGAACTGCATGCCTTCGACGACGTCGAGGCTGGTTTCGATGGATTTGGCTTCTTCCACGGTGATGGTGCCGTCTTTGCCGACTTTGTCCATGGCTTCGGCGATGATTTCGCCGATGGTGGTGTCGCCGTTAGCGGAGATGGTGGCCACCTGGGCGATTTCGGAAGACTCTTTCACTTCGTTGGCCTGGGCGCGGATGGCTTCGACGACGGCTTCCACCGCTTTGTCGATGCCGCGCTTGATGCCCATGGGGTTGGCACCGGCGGTGACGTTCTTGAGACCTTCACGGTAGATGGAGTGAGCCAGAACGGTCGCGGTGGTGGTTCCGTCCCCGGCGATGTCGGAGGTTTTGCTGGCCACTTCGCGAACCATCTGGGCACCCATGTTTTCGAAGGGGTCCTCCAGTTCGATTTCTTTGGCCACGGACACACCGTCTTTGGTGATGGTGGGGGAGCCGAATTTCTTGTCGATCGCCACGTTGCGGCCTTTGGGCCCCATGGTGACGGCAACGGCTTTGCTGAGTTTCTGTACGCCGCTCAGAATGTGCTGGCGGGCTTCGGTATCAAACACGAGCTGTTTAGCCATAATGTTAGTTCCTTTGTTGTTTTTTTTAGAGTGGATTAGTTGAGAACGCCGAGGATGTCATCCTCGCGCAGGATCTGGTAGGTGACCCCGTCGAGTTTGATCTCGGTGCCGCCGTACTTGGGCAGCAACACGGTGTCGCCGGCCTTGACATTGAATTCACGGGGTTTGCCGTCTTCGTCTTTGGCGCCGACGCCAATGGCGATGACTTTGCCCTGCTGGGGTTTTTCTTTTGCGGAATCGGGGATAATGATTCCGCCGACTTCCTGATGGTCTTCTTTGATCGGTTCGACCAGAACGCGGTCTCCGAGAGGTTGGAATTTCATACGCATGTACTCCTTGGTTGGGTTTGGGTTTGGTTTGCGTTTTGGGTTACGTAAAATGCCAGCCGGCCGCCCGCGCAGTGCGGGAGCCGGCTGACGGGTTGGAATCAGTTGTCGACCACTTCGGCATCGATGATGTCGTCATCCCCGCCGGCGTCTTTTTTCTGCCCGGCATCCTGACCGGCGGCACCGGCATCGGCGCCCTGTCCGGCCTGGGCCTGGCTGTAGAGATCCTGAGAGATGGACTGCATTTCGGTGTTCACGGCTTCGATGCCCGCTTTCATGCGCTCGGTATCGTTGGATTCGATGGCCTTTTTCAGATCGGCAATCTTTTCCTCGACCTTGGCTTTTTTGTCGGCATCGATCTTGTCGCCGTTCTCGGACAGCAGTTTTTCGAGCTGGAAGACGGTGGAGTCGGCCAGGTTTTTGGTGTCCGCCGCCTCTTTGCGTTTTTCGTCTTCGGCAGCATGGGCCTCGGCATCCTTGACCATGCGTTCGATATCGCTGTCGTCGAGACCGCTGGAGGCCTGAATGGTGATCTTCTGCTCCTTGCCGGTGCCGAGATCTTTGGCGCTGACGTGGAGAATGCCGTTGGCATCAATGTCAAAGGTCACCTCGATCTGCGGGGTGCCGCGCGGGGCGGGGGGAATGCCGTCCAACGAGAAGCGTCCGATGGTCTTGTTGTCGTTGGCCATTTTGCGCTCGCCCTGGATCACGTGGATATCAACCTGGGGCTGATTGTCGGCGGCGGTGGAGAAGATTTCCGACTTCTTGGTGGGGATGGTGGTGTTCCGTTCGATCAGCGGGGTGGCAATGCTGCCCATGGTTTCAATGCCCAGCGTAAGCGGGGTCACGTCGAGGAGGAGCACGTCTTTCACATCGCCCTTGAGCACGCCGCCCTGAATCGCGGCGCCGATGGCGACCACTTCATCGGGGTTCACGCCTTTGTGAGGCTCTTTGTTGAAGAACTCTTTGACCTTTTCCTGCACCTTGGGCATGCGGGTGGAGCCCCCGACGAGCACGACTTCCTTGATGTCGCCGATTTTGGTGCCGGCATCGTTGAGGCAGTTCTTCACCGGATCGAGCGAACGCTTGATCAGGGTGTCGGTGAGCTGCTCCAGCTTGGAGCGGGAGAGGGCGACGTTCAGGTGCTTGGGTCCGGAGGCGTCGGCGGTGATGAAGGGCAGGTTGATGTCGTAGTTGGTGGAGGAGGAGAGGGCGATTTTCGCTTTTTCCGCCTCTTCTTTCAGACGCTGCAGGGCCATAGGATCTTTGGTGAGATCAATGCCGTTTTCGGATTTGAAGCTTTCGGCCAGCCAGTGAATGATTTCCTGGTCAAAGTCGTCGCCGCCAAGGTGGGTATCGCCGTTGGTGGCTTTCACTTCGAAAACGCCGTCGCCGATTTCCAGCACGGAGATATCGAAAGTGCCGCCGCCGAGGTCGTACACGGCAATGTTTTCTTCCGACTTTCTGTCGAGACCATACGCCAGCGAGGCGGCGGTGGGTTCGTTGATGATCCGGAGCACTTCCAAACCGGCGATTTTGCCGGCGTCTTTGGTGGCCTGACGCTGACTGTCGTTAAAATACGCCGGCACGGTGATGACCGCCTGGCTGATTTTTTCGCCCAGATAGGCTTCGGCGTCCTGCTTGAGTTTCTGCAGGATCATCGCGGAAATTTCCGGCGGAGAGTAGGTTTTGCCCGCCGCTTCGATCTGCGCGTCGCCGTTGGAGGCTTTGCTGACCTTGTACGGCACGTATTTCAGCTCCTGGCTCACTTCGTCGTAGCGGCGGCCCATGAAGCGTTTCACGGAGGCAATGGTGTTGAGCGGGTTGGTGACCGCCTGACGTTTGGCGGCCTGACCGACCAGACGCTCGCCGTCCTTGGTGAACGCGACGATGGAGGGGGTGGTCCGTGCGCCTTCAGCGTTCGGAATCACCACCGGCTCGCCACCCTCCATGATGGACATACAGCTGTTTGTTGTTCCTAAATCAATTCCCAATACTTTTGACATGATTTCTTTCCTTTTTTTTCGAGGGTTGAATTTCAGTTGCTAAAGACTTAGCAACGGCCATGCCAATATTCTTGGGGTTTATTCTAATATGTTGTTAATAAGTTATTTATGAAAATATTTGGTTTGTGAATTTCTGAAAAGGTGTGACAGGGAGCGTGAATGTGTGACACGTTGTCACAGTGTGTGACGGGAATATGGCGCAGGTGTGTCACAGCCGGGTCACATGCCGCGCACCTGACCGAGGCCGCCGTCGATATGCAAAATCTGACCGGTGACCCAGGTTTGGTCGGGGTGAATGAGCCAGGCGAGGGCGGAGGCGATGTCATCCGGGGTGCCGATGCGGCCGAGGGGGTGCATTTTTTCCGAGGCGGCCCGGGCGGCGCCCTGGGTGAGCCGCTCGGTCATGGGGGTTTCGGTAAGTCCGGGGGCCACGGCATTGACGCGGATATTTTTGCGGGCATAGGTTGCCGCCGCCGAGCGGGTCAGGCCTTCGATTGCACCCTTGGCGGCGGCGATGGTTTCGTGATTGACCATGCCCGTGCCGGCGGCCACGGAGGACATCAGGGCAATGCTGCCACCGCGGGGCATTTTTTCCACGGCTTCGCGGAGAATATTGAAGCTGCTGAAAACGTGGATGCGCATTACATCGGTGAATTCCGTGGGGGTGGTGCGGTGCAGAGGTTTCAGAAAAAGGTTGCCGATGCAGTTCACGACCGCATCCACGGCCTCAAGACCTTCAAAGGCTTTGGCCGCGTCTCCGGGGCGGGTGGCATCGGCTTCGATCTTGCGCACGGACTCGGGCAGATCCTCCAGACGGCTGAGGTCGCGGCTGACAGCGGTGATCTGGAAGCTGTCCGCGAGGCGGTGAACCAGGGCCTTGCCAATGCCGCCGGAGGCGCCGAAAACGATGAGAGTGGGTTTTTGCATGGGGATATCTCCAGGAAGGGTTGGGGAGGGGTTGGATTATCGTGATTCGATCAGGGTGTTGGCCTGTTTGCGGATGGCGGCGAGTTCGGTGTCCGCAATGCGGTCAAGATTGCGGACTTGCAGGCTCATCCTCGGATTGGCGGAGAGGGTGTCGCGGTGCCGGGCGAGAAAGTCCCAATAGAGGGTGGTGAAGGGGCAGGCGTCCTCGCCGGTGCGCTTGGCGGGATTGTAGCGGCAGGAGGCGCAGGCATTGCTCATGCGCTGGATGTATTTGCCGGTGGCGGCGTAGGGTTTGCTCGCCATGATGCCGCCGTCGGCGTACTGGGACATGCCAAGGGTGTTGGGGAGTTCGACCCACTCCACAGCATCGAGATAGACGGCCAGATACCATTCGTGCGTCTGGCGGGGATCCACACCAAGGAGAAGGGAAAACAGCCCGGTGACCATCAGGCGTTGAATGTGGTGGGCGTAGCCGTAGGTGAGCGTCTGGGTCAGTGCGTCCTTCATGCAGGCCATGTCGGTTTCGCCGGTCCAGTAAAAGCCGGGCAGATCCCGGGTGGCGTTCAGCGCATTTTTTTGCAGGTATCCGGGCATTTCCAGCCAGTAAATGCCGCGGACATATTCGCGCCAGCCGATGATCTGCCGAATAAAGCCTTCTGCCGCCTCCAGGGGAATGCGTTCCGGATCTTCCCGCCAGGCTTTTTCAACCGCCCGGCAGACGGTGAGCGGATCGATCAGTTTCACGTTCAGCGCACAGGAAAGCCGGGCGTGATAGAGAAACGGTTCGCCGGTCCAGATGGCATCCTGATATTTTCCGAAGAGCGGCAGGCGGTGGGCAATGAAATCGTCGAGGGCCTCCAAGGCCTGACCGGGGGTTACCGGCCAGTCAAAGGTGTCCAGATCGCCGGGATGATCCGGGAAGCGGGTGTTGATTTCGTCCAGGACCATTTGCGTGATGGGAGCCGGGGCGAAGCGTTTCCCTTGGGGAAGATACTCCGGACCGCTTTTGGAAAAAGCCCCGCGGTTGGCGGCATCATAATTCCATTTCCCGCCTTCGGGATTGCCGTCGGCATCCAGCAGCAGACCGGACTGTTTGCGCATCTCACGGTAAAAATACTCCATGCGGAGCTGCTTCCGGCCTTTTGCGTATTCCCGGAAAGCTTTGGGGGAGGTCAGGAAATGACGGTCGGGGAGCCACTCGAGTTCGATTCCGTGTTTTTTTGCGAGATCCGTAAACGTTTTGTAGAGGTGGTATTCTCCGGGCGGCACCATGCGGAGTTTGTCGGGACGGAGGGTTTTAAGATCTTTTTCGAGCGCGGACGCGAAATTGGGGGTGTCTTTAGTGTCTTCAAAGGTGCGGTAGGTAAGGGGAAGCCCACGCTCCACCAGTTCCGCTTTGAAGTGGCGCATGGCGGCAATGAAATAGGCGGTGCGGATTTTATGACTCCAAATGCGGGTGCTTTCTTCGGCCACCTCCGCCATCCAGAAATGATGTTCCGCGTCGGGCCCGCCTTCGAAAATGCTGGAGGTCCGGTCCAGTTGATCGCCCAGAATGAGATTGAGAATTTTCATATGGAGGGGTTTGCGGAATGAAGTGACGGGGCTACAGTTGCGGCATGAAACATGATGTGCTGATGGGCTGGGACGCGGCCTGGACTCCGAACGGAACCGGGGCCTGGGCGGTTGCGGTGAATGGGGCGGTGGTTCTGCATGAGGTCACACCCTGCGGGGATGCGCTGTTGTTCCGTTTGGCGGACCTGATGGACGAATTTCGTCCCGGCGTGGTGGCGGCGGATCTGCCCCTGGCCCTGGGCGGGGTGAAGGGATGGCGGAATGCGGATCTGGAGACCACACGGGCCTTCAGCCGCTTCGGCTGTCCGGTGCACAGTCCCACAGCGGCGCGGCCGGGAGAATGGGGAGAACGGATGGTGGAGGTGTTGGCGGAAAGGGACTATCATTTGGCCTTGTCAAATCCTTGCGGTGATCAGGTGTTCGCGGAAGTGTATCCGCATACGGTGTTACTGGACATATATCGCCGGACCCGCCGCCTGCCTTACAAGGCCGGCCGCTCGAAACAGTATTGGCCGGAGATGGCGCGGGAGGCGCGGGTGGAAAAACTGCTGCACACCTACCGCGGGATTTGGGACCGGCTGGGGGAGGCCTGGACGCTGCCTGCCTTTCCGGATACAGCGGACCCGCCGCGCATGAAAGACCTAAAGCGGCTTGAGGATCTGACCGATGCGCTGGTGTGCCTGCACGCCGCCCGGGCGGTCCGGGAGGGCGTGTATCGTCCCTATGGGGATCAGACGGCTGCGATCTGGAATCCGGATCACCGCCGGATTCAGGGGATGGGCGGGGCGTAACCCGGGCGTTCCGGCCGAAAAGATCAAACGTCTAGCGCCGCAGGGCGGCGGTGCTTTTCTTTGCCTGAAGGGCTCGGGCCCGGAGCGATTCGTACTCGGGGAGATCGCGGGTGGTGCCGTCGGGGAGGTGGTGGCGTTTGACGCGCAGGGGACCCTGCGGGGTGTCGATCTCAACCTCCTCGCGTTTTAAAATGGTGCGGGTGGCCTCGAGGCGGCGGATGCCGAGGGTGGGGAGGCGGAGCAGCAGAGCCTCGGTGAGGGTATCGGCCTGGCGGGGGGCGCAGAGGACTTCCAGCATTTGCGCCGGCCGACCTTTTTTCATGAGAATCGGGGTAAGCCAGGCGTCGAGGGCACCGAGCTGCAGCAGATCTGCCAGCAGATCACACCCCAGATCTTCAGGGCTGACATTGTCGAGATTGGTCTGCAGGAGCGTCACGGATTCCTGACCCGCCGTTTGGCTCCGGCAGAGACTGACGCGCAGGGCGTTCGGCTGCTCCAAAT
Source organism: PVC group bacterium (assembly GCA_003565035.1). Taxonomy (GTDB): domain Bacteria; phylum Verrucomicrobiota; class Kiritimatiellia; order SS1-B-03-39; family UBA6053; genus PXAS01. The sequence continues at coordinate 7,431 of PXDP01000429.1, forward strand.
CGCGCGTGCCCGCCCCCATGCCGGTGACGGTGGCCACCAGGGGGGGCATCTCAAAAACGGGGTTGAGGGCCTTGAGAATCACCGCGCCGGTGGGGGTGGTCATTTCTTTGGCCACGGGACCGGGAAATGTCGGCATGCCCTGGAGCAGCCGCTGAGTGGCGGGAGCGGGAACGGGCAGGCGGCCGTGGGCGGTTTTGACAAATCCGGAACCGACACAGACGGGAGTGCAGTAAACGGATTCCGGGGCGAGACGGTCGATCAGCAGGGCCGCGCCGACAAGATCGACAATGGCATCCTCGCCGCCGACTTCGTGAAAATGCACGTCCTCCAGCGGAATCCCGTGCATGTCGGCTTCGGCTTCGCCCAGATCCCGGAACATGGCCAGAGCCAGTGATTTGACGCCATCGCTCAGATCGGCGTGCTGAATCAGATGCACAATGTCCCGGTAGGCCCGGTGCGCATGGCCGTGCGAATGGGTATGCGTGTGTGAATGCCCGTGGTCATGGCTGTGGCTGTGCTCATGCCCGTGTTCATGCCCGTGCTCATGTTCATGGTCATGCCCGTGCTCATGTTGGTGGTCATGCCCGTGTTCGTGATCGTGCTCCTCCACCGTAATGACCGCCTTGCGGCAGCGGATGGTGGAGCGGATGACATCCTCGAAGGTGACGGTGACGTTATCGAGTCCAAGCCTGGCGGGGAGGGCCGCCAGATCGGCTTCGGCGTTAAGCAAGGGCGCCAGGGCGCCGAGAAACATGTCGCCGCTGATGCCGGAGTAGGGTTCAAGTTTGAGGTGTGACATGGCGAGATGCTTAAGACAATTCGTTGGAAGTAGCAATATTCAAGGCTTAGTGTTTTTTTAAAGGGTTCCGTCCTGAGGAATAAGGGGATGGGACTCACGGGAAAGCCTGAAAATCGAGCCCCCTGCGCTTGCCGCACGGGTGAGGGTCACTCCGGGCTTCTTCCATGCCAATATATGAGAGCGGTTCTGCATACAGGGTGTCAGTGAACGTGCTTCTCCGTATAATCATCCAAGAGACGCCGAATCATACGCTGATAGGGTGTATGATGGATCTCCGCTTCTTTCTTGAAGTAATCAACGCTCGCCCGACTCAACTGCAGGGTCACCTTTACGGTTTCCTCCCGGAAAGCCAATTCGGAAGGCGGCGGCAGGAAATCCGTCACCACCTTGACGTCACCCATAGGACCGTCAGTGTATTTGATTTTGTTCTTCATAAATTTTTCTTCCTTTTCGCCAGTATCCGGCTCCAAAAATACGAATCGTCTTGTCTCTGAGGGTAAACCGGACGGTCAAAACACCTTCCGCGACTTTCCCAAGACAAAAAAATCGTTGCTCGTCATCCCTGTGCCCCAAATCTTCAAGTATCACACGATCAGGATCTGCGAAGGCAAATTGGGCCAAAGCAAAAGAAACACCATGTTTTTCCTGATTCGACACGTTTTTTTCGGTATCCCATTCGAAACCGGTTTTTGGATTACGCATTTTTTAACCATATTATCGTATGGCTTTCTGTCAATCTGAAATTTTTCACAAAACGCTGGCAGCTCGCAGGACTTTGGGTTTCGCAGCAAAAACTCGATCCGTTAGAGACATGCCTGAAAATCGTGCCCCGTGCGCTTGCCGCACGGGTGAAGGTCATCTAAGGCTAGCCTGGGTATTCTCTCGACGGAACGAGCCCCGTGTACCCTCACACGGGTGAGGGTCACTCCGGGCTTCTTCCATGCCAAAATTTCACAAACTATTTTTTACCAATTCGAGAATACGCCCGGTTCGGGGAAACGAAAAGAAAACAATGGATTCAAAGATCAAAATCGAAATAAGTGCCGTATTTTAAATTTATTATAATGTTAAAATGCACGGGCTGACCCTTCCAACGGGCTGACCCTTCCAACACTTCCAACCCGGATTGCGTGCCCGCCAGGCCCGGACCTTCTCCACTTGCTCAGGTCCCTTGAAGTAGTCCCGATTCTCAGGTTTGCAGAGCCAGCGCTGCTGCGCGGCGCGCTTACTGGCTTGTTTGCACTCAGGCTTCGAGCAGTACTTCTGCCGGTGGCGGACTCGGGGATCAGGGTGGTACAACTCACCGCAATGGAGGCATTTAGGACGTCTGGTTTTTTTCATGGTTCTCCGGCAATGCCGGAAGAAAAGCCAGAGGTAAAAAGAAAAACCCACCGGAATGCGGTGGGACAAAGAGAAAAAGAAGAAGAAAGAAAAAGATGATTTTATGAATACAAACGATATTTGGGAAGTAAGAGTGGATGTAGGCAGAGATACATTCCGTCTCCTCGGCTTTCTCAAAGGTCGTGAC
>PXDP01000171.1 GCA_003565035.1 PVC group bacterium
AAAGAAACCACAGATGCTGTTCTTAAAAAGCCGGATATGTATGGATATAGAACCTAAAACCCAGTCAACCATCAGTCGCGCCGAACCGCGAGTACGCGGTCCGGTGGACTGAAACGTTGGGTAGTTAATAAAAATTGATATGAATAACTGGATGCGATTTGGAGTCGTTGGAGTTCTGCTGATTACCTTTTTCGTTCTCAGCCGTAAGCGTGGTTGGCTTTCGAGGTTGACTGAGTATGGTTTGATTTCTGACCTTGATGAATTTTTCAAAGGGAGAGAATCTCTCGACGATGATGAGTTTTACATCAAATACTTTCAGGACCAGGGTATTCAAAAAGAGATTCCCATTAAGGTGCGAAAAATATTTGAAGAGCAGTTTGAAGCTGATTTTTCCAGAATTTCTGACAAAGATGATTTTTCTGAGGATATGAAATTTATATGGGGATATGACTCAATGGTAGACGTTGAAATCGTTATGGCATTGGAAGATGAGTTTGGAATCAAGATTTCAGACAATGAAGCCGAAAATCTTAAATCTATACACGACATAGTTATGTGCATCTGCTCTAAACAACCTAAACCCAACAATCCCCTTGATCGAACCGCGAGTACGCGGTCCGATCAGGGGTAACGTTCGCAAAGAGAGTGAAATGACTACGCAAAAGATGATTAGAAAGTCCCGATTCATCAGTGTCGAAATTGCTATAAAGACAAACTTCCCACATCCCCCCGCGTGCTTGTTCCCGCGACTGCGGTGATTCAACGAAGGTAAGCACATTGCTCCCATTCCTTCGCAAGGTGCGTTGCACCCTGCTCCATCAATCCTTCATTGGTAAGGATGAGTCCCAGCATTCATTCAGAAAAATGTGGACAGTCAATTCCTTGAGGCGTAGAGTACATTAATCTGGAGAAATAATATGCCGAAATACGAGATTATCATTTTTTGGAGCAACGAGGATGAATCTTTTGTGGCTGAAGTCCCTGAGCTTCCCGGATGCATGGCCGATGGGGGAACCTATCAGGAGGCTTTGGCCAATGCAGAACAGATCATTCAGGAATGGATCGAAACGGCCCAATCACTCGGCAGATCAGTGCCTGAGCCCAAGGGGCGTCTCGCGTACGCTTGATCTCATGCCGTGCCAACGATCCCCGCCTCCGAACAAATCGGAGCGGGTAAACGTTGAACCGTGAACCCCTGTTGGAAGTATGAGTTATGTCCGATGAACCGGTAAAAGTCTACACCACCGCTAAAGAATTGCCCAAGCGCCTGCAGCCCCGGGAGATGTTCGACCGCATCGGCGCCGAGCATGTGCCCGATGAGGTGCTGTTGGCGATTTTATTGCGCTTTGGCACTGAGGGGTTCAATGTGGTGGATCTGGCGAGGGAACTGTTGCGGGAATTCGGTTCGCTGACCGCGCTGGTGCGGGCGGAACCGGGGCAGTTGAGGAAACTCAAAGGGATTGGTCCCACCAAAGCGCGCGAACTGAAAACCGCGCTGGAACTGGCCCGGCGGCTGAGTCAGGAGCAGGTGGAGGACAAGGCCACAGTGCACAGTCCGGAGGATGTGGCGAGGTTGCTCCGCGAACCCGCGCGGGAGCTGGACCATGAACGCTTCTGGGTGGTGCTGCTTGATACCCGAAACAAAATGAAAGCCAGCCCGCTTCAGGTGAGTCAGGGAGTGCTGAATGCAAGTCTGGTGCATGCACGGGAGGTATTCCGTCCCGCGATTCAGCACGCGGCCGCGGCGGTGGTTTTGGCGCATAATCATCCCTCCGGCGATCCGCAGCCTTCGCCGGAGGATCTGAAAATCACCCGGGAGCTGATCGAATCGGGCAAAGTCCTGGGCATCAAAGTGCTTGACCACGTGATTGTGGGGCAGTCCCGCCCCGGGAGTGCTTCATACTTCCACAGCCTGCGGGAAAGCGGGCTGGTGAATTTTCAGGCCTGAGGCCCGTCAGTCAGCCCGCAGCCACTTCTTTCAAACCTTTGAGGTCGATTTTCCCGGTGCCCAGTACCGGCAGGGCATCAACGGCAATCCAGGCATTGGCATCGGGTTTCCAGAGGTTGGGGATGTCCGCTTTACGGACGGCCTCCTGGAAATCGGACGGATCGCCAAGGTCGCGCTGATAGACGACGATGAGGCGCTCGCCTTTTTTCTCATCGGAAATGCCGGTGACCGCCAGGGCGTCGGTTGCGCAGCCGAGGGCCTCCTGCAGGGCAGCCTCGACGGCGGAATGGGAAACCATTTCTCCGGCGAGTTTGCTGAAGCGGGTGAGCCGGTCGGTAATGGTGATGAAGCCGTCTCCGTCGAGTTTGACGATGTCCCCGGTGTTGTACCAGCCGTCGTGCAGGACTTCGGCGGTTTTATCGGGGTTGTTGAGATAGCCGTGCATCACACTGGGGCCTTTGACCCAGAGCAGCCCGGGACTGTCGGCCGGCACGGTGTCACCGGTATCGGGATCGGTGACCCGCGTGAGCAGATTCGGAAGCACCCGGCCGACTGAACCTTCTTTACAGCCGGTCTGATGAAGTCCGTCGATTTCGACATCCGGGACGTTTACGGCAATGACGGGTGAGCATTCGGTTGCGCCATAGCCTTCCAGGGGGCGGATGCCGTAGCGCTTTTCGAACATATCGCTGAGTTTGGGGCGCAGTTTTTCCGCGCCGACGCAGACCCAGCGGAGATGGGCGAAGCTTTCCGGATCGATCTTGCGCACCCAGGCCATGAGAAAGGTGGGGGTGCCCACCAGAATGGTGGCCCGGTAGGCTTTGGCGATGCGGCTGATGGCATCGGTTTCGAGGGGGTGATGGTGGTAGGCGACCCCGAGACCGCGGAGCAGCGGGAACCAGAGGGTGGTGGTGTAGCCCATGGAGTGGAAGAAGGGCAGCACGGCGCAGAGGCGGTCGTCGGCCTGGGGCCGGGCCACCACGCTGAAGCCGTCGATGTTGGAGAGGATGTTGTGGTGGCTCAGCTTCACGCCTTTGGGTTCGGCGGTGGAGCCGCTGCTGAACAGCACGGTCAGCGGATCGGAGGGATCCCAAAAACGGTCGCGGACCAGCAGATTGGTCGGCACCAGTTTGGCTTTAAGCAGGGCGGTGATTTTTTCGAATTTGCCGATGGCGGCGCTGAGGTCCTCCGCATAGATGACCTGCTCCGGCAGGGGGAAATCCGGGAATTTTTCCATGACTTTGCGGGAGGTGATGAGGGTGTTCATGCCGGTCTGCTTCATGGCGGAGCGGATGGCGTGATTCGAGGCGGTGTAGTTGAGGTTCACCGCCACCCGGAAATCCATGGCCAGGGCGAGGTTGACGAGGGCACCGCCGGCGGAGGGTGGGATCAGCACCCCGACTGTTTCGGGGTCGCCGGCCAGGAGGGGGCGCAGTTTTTTGCGCAGCAGCAGGGTGGCGATGAGGGTGCGTCCGTAGGTGAGTTCTTTGCCGGCGGAGTCGGCCACGGCCAGGCGACTCCAGTGTTTTTTGGCGCTGCGGACAAAGCCGCGTCCGGCGGAGCCGCGGATGGGGGCATAGGCATCGGTCGCGGTGGCCGCCTGATGCTGCACCGCCAGCCGGACGTCTTCAACTTTGGCATCTGAGGGAAGGGCCGGGCCGATGGAGACGGTGATCTGTGTCTGAAAATCCGGACCGCGCAGCAGACGGGGTTCGCCACAGGCGTAGCTCGCGCGGGTGCCGTATCCACCTTCGATGTAAATGGGAATGACGGGGATGTTGCTGTTTTTCACGATCCGTTCAAATCCCGGTTTGAAGGGAAGCATATGACCGGTGCGGGAGAGATGACCCTCGGGGAAGATCGCCACCAGAAAGCCCTCGTCGAGCGCCTGACGGGCGGCTTTGAGCGAGGTCAGCACCGCTTTGGGATTTTCGCCTTCCTGAATCGGGATGACTCCGTTGAGTTTGAGCAGCTTCCGCATCCAGGGCGGGCAGGCGTTGAGGTAATCGCGGGACATCAGGAAGCGGATACGCCGCTGTTGGATCGCGGTCACCCAGATGGCATCCATGAGGCTGACATGATTGCAGACCAGCAGGGCCGGGCCCTGGGCGGGAATGTTTTCGATGCCGTTGGTCCGCAGGCGGTAGAAGCAGCGGGTGAGGAAAATGACCACAAAGCGGACAAAGAAGTCCGGGAGGATGAAAAACGATGCCACCGCAAGCACCGCGACCAGGCCGCCGACGAGCAGGAAGCTTTGTGCTCCGGTGAGTCCCAGCACCGCCGAGCAGAGGTAGAGCAGCCCGGCGGCCAGCAGCACACCCAGCCAGCTCAGCCAGCCGGAGGCGGCGATCACTTCGCCCATTTTTTCCGGCGGAGCGCGGAACTGGAGAAAGGATTGCAGGGGCACGACAAACAGGCCCGCCCCGAGCCCCATCATGAAACTGAAACCGTAGGCGGACACCACCGCGCCCTGCGGGATGCCCCAGAGGCCGACACAACTGATGGCCAGGAGGGTGGAGCCGATCGGCACGATGCCGAACTCGATGCCTCGCCGGCTGACTTTACCGGCGAAGAGGGAGCCGATGCCGATGCCGAAGGCCACCACGAGGAAAAGGGATGTCGCCTGCTGCTGATTGTCCATGCCCAGATGCTCCATTCCGTAGGTCAGCATATTGAGCTGCACAAATGCGGCGATCATCAGAAAATAGGCCGAGGACCAGACCGCGAGGGCCAGAAAGCCGTCTTTGTGCACCCATTTCAACGTGCGGTACACATCCCGGAGAAAAAAGACACTGGCTTTGGCGGATCCGCCCGCGACCGGCGTGGCGGGAATGCGGGTGGCGGCGTAGAGTCCGAGTGCGGCGATGACAACACTGGACAGGCCCACACCCCTCCCCAGCAGGATGTAAAACAGCGGGGCCGCCGCCGTGCCGAGGATCATGGCCAGATAGGTTGCGGCCGACATAAAACTGTTGGCCCGTGAGATGTTTTCGCGGCCGACCAGTTCAGGAACGATACTGAACTTGGTGGGGGAGAACAGCGCGCTTTGCACCGACATCGCGAACATGGCCAGCAGCATGATCTCGCGGCTGTGCAGAAACACGCCAATGGCACCCAGGGTCATGACCCCGACCTCCATGCATTTGATGCCCAGGACGATTCTGTGTTTGGCCACCCGGTCGGCCAGAACCCCGGCCGCGCCGATGAAGAGCAGAAAAGGAATGGCGAAGACCGCACCCACCACCGCGTTGACCTCGTTGGTGTTTTTTTCCGGCCAGGCGTAGACCATGGCGTAAATGACTGCGAGTTTGAAGAGATTGTCATTCAGCGCGCCGCCGAACTGGGCGGCATTGTGCCAATGAAACGATCCGAGGGAAGGGGCTTTGTTTTTCATGGGGTGCTTCCGGGGTTGTTTATTCCTTGTTTCTGAATCCATAGGTGAATCCTGTCCGCTTCGCGAGAGAAATGAAGGTCCATTGGCAGAACATGACCGGCGGGTTCTTCGATGTGGAGGGTTTTGGCAGGGGCCTGCAGGGCCTTGAACCAGGCTTCGGCCGCATCACTGCGCACGACCCGGTCCTCGCCGGGCAGCACCAGCTGCACTGGAAAATTCACCCAGGCGCCGGGTTCACGCAGGTCGTCCATGGTCTGATACAGCAATCGGTAAATGTGATTGGGCACAAAAGGATCGCGCAGGGTGCGGGGGCGGGGGGGATTGACCCGGGCGTGGTCGGGAAACAGACTTTCCACCAGCATGCGGCGGGGGAGGATGCGGTCACCGACTTCGAACCACTGCCGGGTGGAGAGCACCGGACTGCGGTCGTTGGCGATGTCGAACATGGGCGCATACAGCACCAGCGCGTCCGCCTCCAGTCGGTCGTTCACCGCCAGCCAGGCGGTCAGGGCACCGCCCATCGAATGGGCGAGAACGACGACCTCCGGATGGGTTTTGCGCAGGGCACGGACTTCAGCTTCGATCGCTTCGAACCATTCTTTCCGGCGCAGAGCGCGTTTCACCGCCGGCGGTTCGCCCCAGCCGGGGAGACGCATGGCGCGGACCGTGTATCCGCGCTCGGCGAGTTCCGGGGCCAGTTCGGACCAAACCTGCGGGCTGTCACCGAAGCCATGCACCAGCAACAGGGCGGTGTCGCCGTCTCCCAGGGTATAGGGCAGCGCGAACACCGCCACCCCGTCAGCATCCCGTTCTATGTTCCGGTCCCAACTGCGGTAGCGGACATTAAACACCGTGCAGGCACCCATGGGCATTATCAGGGCCGTCAGGATCAGCCAGAACGTCATTTTCGAAAGAGTCTCCATGTGATTGATCATGGTTGCAGAATAATCATGACAATTTTATTGTCAAAATATTTTTCATATTTTTTTCATGAGGGGTTTTGCGGATCCGGAAAATGGGGCGAAAAAAAATCCCAGCTTCCGGGAAAGGAAGCTGGGACGCGTATGGGGGGCTGGCTGCGGCAGCAGGGGAGCTTAGAGGCTCTTGACGGCGTCGATGACGGCTTCGGTGGTGAGGCCGAAGTGAGCCCAGACTTCGCTGTGGCCGTCGGAGGGGGCAACGGTGGGATCGGAGATGCCGACGTGGGCGAGTTTAACGCCGCTGCCGCTGGCGGCGCTCTGCACGAGGGAGGCAAAGCCGCGGAGGCCGACGCCTTTGTGGCCGATGATGCCGTCTTCGATGGTGACCAGCCCGCCGCTGTATTTGGCGATGAGGCCTTCGAGTTCGTTTTCGCCGAAGGGGAGGCCGTTGACGACGATGACATCGGTGTCGCCAAGCTGTTTGGCGGCTTCGGCGCCGAGGAACGCGGTGGCGCCCATGGCGAGAATGGCTTTTTTGGCACCGGCGGTTTCGATCATCGGGGTGCAGGGGGTCCACTCGTCTTCGGGGTTGAAGAGGGCGGAGCCGTCGGCTTTGGCGAGGATGGGGAGGTTGTCGCGCGGAATGCCGACGATGCTGGCACCGTAGCGGGCACAGGCGTCGTGGGTGGCAATGAAGGCGGAGCGGGCATCGGCCGGGGTGTAGAAGCGGTCGAGGTAGGGGAGGTAGCCCATAGCCAGGGTGATCCAGTCGAGGGACCAGCCGGAGAAGTGGTCGCGGCCGGTGCAGGCTCCGACGTGGGAGAGGTGCATGATGGCGTTGAGGCCTTCGTTGACGCCGTTGAGGTTGCGGGTATAGCGCCACATTTCGAGGCCTTCGCGGGCGATGCCTTCGAAGAAGGCGGCGAAGGTGGCGAAGACCACGGCGTGCGGGGCGTTGTCGGCCATGGCGATACCGTTGGCCATGAGGGCGGAGACCTGCTCCTCAATGCTCATCTGGAAGTTGTTGTGCGCGGGGATGAACCCGGCGGCTTTGGCGAGCTTGGTGGAGGGGTCGAGGTCGCAACTGACATTGAAGAAGCGGTCGGGATAGGTTTTGGCGACGATGGCGTAGCCTTCCTGCGAGCCGGCGCGGGGGCTGACGGCTTTGCCGACTTCGGGGAGGGCGACTTTGGCGCGTTCGGCGGCATCGACCACGAGGTTGGCGCTGCCGGGCGCGGGGCGCGCTTCGGTGACGACCACGCGGGGGGCGGCTGAGGTGAGTGCTTCGAGGGCTTTGGTTTCCGCGTCGTCATCGGCGAACATGGGGTTGGCGAGGACGGAGGCGAGATCGCGTCCTTTCATGTGGCCGTCATGGTGGCCTTCGCCGCCGGGGAGTTCGTTGACGAGGAAAATGCATTCCAGCATGGGAACGATATCGCGCCAGGACATGAGGGAGCCGGGCACCCAGACGGTGGTGGCGGTGTCCACGCCGTGTTCGGCAGCCAGTTTGTTGACGGTTTCGGTGATGCCGTAGGCTTCGCCGAGTTTGGCCAGGGTGGTTTCGTACCCGGTGGGGTAAATCAGGCTGGGCCGGCCTTCCTGGGCCAGGGCATAGGCTTTTTTGTAGGCGGCGAAGAGTTCCTGTTTGTCGTGCAGGCTGGTGACTTCGATGACTTCAATGCCGAGGGAGGCAATGACAGGGCGGGGATCTTTGTCCATAATGCTCTTGCAGGCGCCGGAGAGCTGAATGCCGTTGCGGTGCATGACAAAGCAGATGGGGGCACCGTGCAGGTCGGCGCCGTTGAAGCCGTTGAGGGCCTGACCGGAGATCCAGGAGGCGTCGCCGCAGTGGCAGACGGTGAAGGCCTCTTTGCCGTGGTAGGATTTGGCGGCGAGGGACTGGCCGACGGCGACGGGGACCATGACGCCGAGGCGTCCGCCGTTCATCTGGGTGCCGCCGGGAAGCCAGGAGACGTGGCCGGCGATGTCGAGGCTGCGGCGGAAGGTGTCGACGACGGATTCTTTGGAGATAAACCCGAGAGCGGCGAGGGCTCCGTAGTAGCCGATGGAGGTGTGTGCGTGCTCGATGGTGTAGTGCTTGGCCTTGTAGTCGGTAATGGCCAGGGTCATGAGCAGGGAGGGGATGAGTTCGAGTCCGCCGCCGAGGTGGTCGAGTTCGCCGATTTTTGCGAGGGAGGCGAGAGAGCCGAGGGCGGTGGCGGCGGCGCGTTTTTCGAGGGCGTTGAGGGCGGCGACCTGCTCATCGGTCAGTTTGTCGGCACTGAGATCGAGCTGAAAGGGGAGGACCTTGCTTTCCACGGTGCCTTTGAGGTAGGTGGACTGCGCGAGGAGGTTTTGATTGCGTTTAACTTGTGATTCAAAGGTGTGTGCACCCATGGTGTTCTTCTCCGGTTGATAAGGTTGTTTTTTTACGAAAGTGGTATTCAGCTATGCAATTTATGGGGAAAAGCAAGCGGTTTAGGCCTGCATGACCGCACGGATTTTCAATTTTGCGGCTTCGGCGCGGCTGCCTGGGGTGCCGTCATCGCCAAAGAGGATGGAGCGGGAGGCGTTTATGAGGTTGGGGGCGGTGCGGGTGGCGATGTCAAGCCGGGCAGGATCACCGCCCTGGGCACCGAGGCCGGGAATGAGCAGGGGGATGTCGCGGACCCGCGAGAGGACATCGTCGGAGACATTGGTGAGGCCGACGACGAGGCCGACATCGCCGGGGAGGTCGGCGGCGCGTTCGGCGTAGTCCTGAATCAGTTCGAAGACATAGCGGTCGCCAATGCGCTGCAGTTCGATGTCGGCGGCGCCGGGATTGGAGGTGACACCGAGGAGGTACACGCCGCGGCCGGGGGTGTGGAGGAAGGGTTCGATGCTGTCGAAGCCCATGAGGCCATTGAGGGTGACGGCATCCACGTTCCAGGTTTTATAATAGGCCTCGGCGTAGTACTTCATGGTCTCGGGAATGTCGCTGCGCTTGGCGTCGAGAACGATGGGGATGTCGTTGGGGATGTGCTGAATGATATGTTCAAGAATCCGGATGCCCTCGGAGCCGCGGGCTTCAAAATAGGCCACGTTCGGCTTGAAGGCGGCGGCGTGGGGCGCGGTCTGTTCCACGACCTGAAGGAGGAAGGTTTCGAGATTGCCGGAGATCAGATCCGGGCGGGGATCAAGGCCCACGCAGAGATTGGAGTCGATGGACTGGATGCGAAGGGCAAGTTTTTCAGCATAGGTCATGGGATGGGTCTCCGGGAATGGGATCAGGCAAAAGGGCATTCATGCCGATTCAGGGGATGGATGTCAAATCCTGTTCGCGGATTGTGGCCGGAAAGGGTGCATCCTGGAATGGGTGTATGCCCAACGGATCGCTGCGCCGGACAACGGATAAGAAGGATGGGGGGGGAACCCGCGAATGGCAGAGCCGGCCCGCGAATGTGGGGGGGAGCGAATGGGAAGAGGGTAGATGTCAGA
>PXDP01000189.1 GCA_003565035.1 PVC group bacterium
CGTACGCTCTAGACTAGCTATACGCTGTCGCCATAACCGTACCTTGCGATAGTAATCAGGATGAGGCTGATTGAAAGTCTCTATCTTTCTTTCATAATCCTCTACCTGTCTACATAATGCACGTAGTTGATCTTCAAGTTTTTCTATTTGATCATCAGTTAGCATTATTACTTACCCCCTTTAATTAATGCCACAGTTGCATCATAACATTTTTCGCAACACATATCTTTATAGATAGCTAATGTTTTATTGTCCACAGAATTATCATGAACTTTAATAATAGCTTCTAAGATATCTGTTACAGCATCATACTTTTCTAAGACATCATTAAGGATGTCAAACGTTATGTCAACACAGATCTCTCTAGTTTTTGGATTCTCGATAGCTAATAAAGCTTCTTTAAGTTCAGCTAGTTTTTTCTTATCTCTCATTATACTCACCACCCTCCTTTATAAAACTATATAACTTGTACATATATACAAGCATCAAGAAACACAATGTTGTCAAACCTAACTCGGCCATTTGACTACTCCTCCTTTATGTTTTGATAATATTATACCACTTTTTAAGAGATTTTGCACCCTTAAATAGTGACACTCATCCCAAAATATCATGCCAATAGAGCATATCATTTAGCATCATCTCCTTTCTTAAAAAACCATCTCATAATCTATATACCTTGCTAGAAACTGTGCTGGTGTCAGGTGTTTACCATCTGCATAGTTAGCACAAACAGCCTGCGCCACCTGATCTTCTGTAATACTATCATCTTCTATTTCCATGTACACTTCCTTAATATAATTAGCAACTGTAACAATTTCAGAAGGGTTATACTCTCCTTTCGGAGCATAGTTATGTACAAGCTCAATATAATATATATCATGAGCGAAGATATGATGTTTAGATAAAATATTAAAAAGCTCTAAATGTTTGTGTTCAATTTTAAAAGCCATTACTTATCACCTCCTTTCTTGGTTAAGTCTAGGATCTTAATACGCCCACTATCAACAGCATCTTGAATAGATATAGGTGGATATGATAAGGTAAAACATTCATCCCAATAATAATGCTTAATGTCATACACTACAGCTCCTGGTGGAATAACTTTATGCTCTTTACAACGCCTAATATAAACAACAGTACCAGCAGGAACATTTATATAATCTTCTTTGCTATTATACATAGTCAAATCCCTAAGAAGTTCTGCATGCTGAATAGCTCGTTTACTTGTCAGCATTCTTAATCTCCTCCCTTCTTAGTTAAGTCTAGGATCTCAAAAATCTTCGAGTAATCCTCATCAATATCAACGATCGCATCATACTGACTATCTTCAACATATGCACGAAGACACCACAGATTCTCTATAAGAGGAGAAGTTACTAGAAGCAGCACATCTCCATGATCAAAGAGCTCATAAGAAGCATCATTAACATCCTGATAATTCCACAACCTTACCGCAGCCAATAGTCTTACGACATAAATACCCTTATCTAACGAACTCACTTTCATGATCTCTCTCCTTTCTTGGTTAAGTCTAGGATCTCAAAAATCTTCGAGTAATCGTCCTTACCTTCAAAAACCTCGCGATGCTCCACATCATCAACATGTGCTGAAAGATAATAGACAACATCCATATAATAAGAAGACCGTATCAAAAGTAAGACATCTCCTGGTTTAAATAATTTATAAACAATAGGGGTTTTACCACTATGATTATGCAGAGTGCGGGACGATAATAGCCTTACGACATAAGTACCCTTATCTAACGAACTCACTTTCATGATCTCTCTCCTCTTCTTCGATGATGTCCTTTATGATATCATTCTCGGCAACAGGTGCTGAGGCGTCGTACTCTGCTCTTTTCTTTTGTGTCAACATACGCAGATGCTGCTGTACAATCCGCGCCATAAACAGATCATGCTGCCCTTTCTTCTTGAGATATTTGAGTGCCTTCTGCACCTCAGGGTCAGACTGAACGATCTTCTCTCGTTCCTCCATGCTAAACATGTAGATTACAGGGTTAACTCTAGCTTCTTCCATACAAAAATCACATCCTTTCTTATGTACGGATAGGGGAACGGCAATAGGCCTTGTTCCCCAAGCAAACTATGCTCGGTATAAAATAAGAGGCGTATATAATCGCCCCTCATCATGCTACTACATACGAGCATATGCCTGTAGTAACAACAGCTGACTAAATCAGCCAATGAGACTAAACCTCAGTGACATTCGCATCACTCCTTTCTGCTACTATCGTAGCTATCACTGGATAGTCTCCTACCCGCCCCCTGATAGGCAGGATACCCATGCGCCCCCTAGAACACGGGTACGTAGGTTAATACCTACTCTCTATCTACTACCACACTGCTAGAGTGTTGTAATAAACAGAGAGTAAGGATTACTCCTTACCCTTCGCCAAATCTTTTGCTGTATTATAAATGTCACGAGCTCTTTGATCAAACTCCTCGTCAGTGAAGCCGAAAGACTTAAACACTTCACGAGCGTTAGCATGATCACTTGCTGTACCACAAAACATCTCGTCATAACAAGCCTCTAACTCATTAACAAAATATCTAGCTAACTGAGCTATTATATCATTATCCACAAGCGTACCTCCTTTCTAGTTAAAGTTTAAACCTTAACTGTATACACATGGACCTATATCAGCAGTTTTATGGCATGCTAAGGCCAAGCTTCTTAAGGTCGGAAGCTATCGCAAACCTTCCTCCCCAGCACAGACAAATTTTTTTCTCTGTACTACTATAAAGAAAAATTTTTCTTTACAGTTAATTACTCCTTACTTCTTCTTGCGAAAAAAGCATAAGACTGACATGACCATGTAGTAAACAACACTAATGGTTATAATGACAACTATGCTAACAACTATGAAGACTATTAAGGCTACAGGTAATGTAGGCATATAACATCTCCTCCTTTCATATGTATATGTATATATGTTAGTCGTGTTTGTATATAGCTACGATGTTGCCACGAAACTGTGGTGAGTTGTTAAAGTTACCGTGATTAACATAACCATTTGCTTCTTTCGTAAATGCTTGGCTATCTATGACAAACTCAATGACACTAGTGTCCCATCGTTGCTCACAACCATTATTAGTATGTTTGTCTGCTTTCGCCTCTACTTTAACTACGTGCAGGACTATGCCTGTATCTAAATGAAAGCTATATTTGGAACCAATAGGCCCGAAATACGAGCCTAAGGCAACTCCGATGAAGTCATCTTCCCATAGGAAGCCATCTTTAATAGTAATGTTTCCGCTTTCGTGTATATAACGCCATTGTTTGCTGTTTCTAGCGGTAATCATTCGATAATCCATATATGTCTTTACATTTGATGAGTTGCAGACTGCTATTTCTTGCAACACTATTTCTTCTTCTATCGGAAATTCCGTTACAAGTTCGTTGTTAGTATTAGTAGTGGTAGTGTACGTGATCACCTCCATCTCCATCTCTGATACCTGTACCATAAACCATATCATAAAAGCTAACCATATAATGAATATAATAAATGTTAATAGAAATAAATTCTTACTACCTTTATATCTTTTCATATTATCACCTCCTTTCTTAATTATTATATCAGTAAATATATAGGTAAATATATAGGTAAATATATATAGGTAAACATGGTGTACAAATGGTTTACATGTTGAAGAGAGGGTTTACACTTTTAGACTGACTTTTTTTGTGGTCAGTAGATTTGAGGGGTAGGTAAATTGGGGGTAAAAAAAGAGGCCTATGACCACAACTCTGTGGCCTAGTGCTTTTTGCCCTTTATTATCATTGACTCCTTTTGTGGTCATTTAAAAAAAAGTTTTTCTATAATATACTTTCCTCCTAGAATAAAAAAGGTAATGACCAGGACACTGGTCGAGTCAGAGAAACTTTACACTTCTCCATCCGTTAAAGTGGGGTGTGTTAGGGTAGATTAGATGTGAATTATAGGGGAGAGAACTAGAACTCTCACCAAGACATCTCACTCACGCCACACTCACCCACTTGGTTATCGAGTTAGGAAGAGGGAGGGAGGGAAGGGAAGGGTGGATTGTGTTAGTTTCTGGAACGCAGTACTAGGTTCAGTGCCCGATACTTTTTCCACAAACAATAAACGAGGATGATCCCAATGTGAATCTCCTCTATGCTTCTCATCAATTATATTATTTAGTTCTTCACCATAATCAATGAAAAGTTTTGATGTAGTGTAATACTCACCGTTAGTATAGTCAGTATACACTTCGTAAGATGTTTTCATCTTCATCACTCCTTTCTAGTTAAGTTTAGAGACATTCTAGGTCTGTAAGATCACCAAGAGTAGGTAGATAGAGATAGATCACCAAGAGTAGGAAAGCGCTTTAAGTAAAGCACCGAGATTTTACACGGCTACTGTTCCGGCACACCCCTCTAGCAAAAAACCAGAGAGACTTCATCGGGTCTGTCCTGCGCATGCTGTCCTTTCTTCTAGTGTTCTACCGCGTCCAATTCTACTGAGGGTCAACTAAGAGTGCGGGATTAGAGCTTTTTCAGGTGTCAGGATGAGGATAATAATGATTGTTAGGCTAAAGATGAGAATGCAATATAGGTATAAATAGCCATAACTAAGACAAAGAATAGATTGTCTTTGATAAATAGTATAAATTGTTTCATAGTTAATTCTCCTTTCTTATGTATATAATATATATAATGTAATGTAATGTAATGTAATAGATATGTAATAGATATGTGATAAACAAGATGTGTGAGATGTGTGAGATGTGTGAGATGTGTGAGCACCACCACACCACCACAATAACCCCCAAACCCTATCATAACAATATACATACATACCCTACATACAATATACATACATATATACCCTATTGGGTAATACATACATATATACATATTCAGTACACCCCTCTCGTAAATTTTTAAAAATATGAAAAGCGCCCCCCTTTCAAAAGTGCCATAAATTTGCTATACTAAATATTAAGTAGGGCAACCCCTATATAAGGAGGAGAATTAATGGACGAGAAACGATTTGATCTAGAGGACAAGCCAAGAGCTTCAAGCATGCTTGACGACGAGATACGCAGATTAAAAGAGCAAAACACTTATGATGATAGTGTTAAGACAGCACAAGAAGAAGCAGCCGAAGCGTTCGTGTTAAATGTCACGCCACAAGAAGCCGGGCCTTTAGAAAGAAAGCAGGTCATAACAGATGACATTGCCAAACAGTTCCATACAATCAAACAAGAGTTCGGATCATACACTAATTATTACAAACAGAACAACAATCAGCACTTCCCTGGATACGAAGCGATAGGAGCGGAGTATTTAAATAAGGAACATAAAGACAGGGAGTATGCGGAGTATGTAGAGACAGGCATCATTACCGAGGAGGAGTTTTTACGTAAGCACTACGTAGGAGACATATTGAAAGATGCGGGACATAATGTAACAAGTCGCGCATACTGGTATAACAAACTAATGAGTGGAGACGGCACATCACCGCTAACGAACAAATACACGATGCACAAAGCCTATGAGGTAGCAAGAGGAATGTACGAAGCACAAAGTATAGCGCAAGCTCACAAACGTGCCCAAGAAGGAACGCTTGAGCTTTCGGCAGAGTCGCTATTCGGAGAGAAGATAACTGGCGAGGACTTCGCTAGGTTATTTGGCGTGCCAGAAGGTTCGGACCCCGATGAGCTTCTTCGCAGTTACAAGCAGCTAGGATATATAGCAACGGAGATGGAAGAGGCGATAGCGCCGATACTGCAGGACGCTGACGGAACGGTTTACGGGTATTTGCACAGATCAGGTGTCTTGTACTCAGTAGGTGAGGACGATGAGGCATATCGCGCTATGTACGATGAGGCAAATAACGTACAGTACTTAAGAGCACAAGGCGGGGAAATACGCGGCGGGCTTGTAACATTCGCCGACTCGCTACTAGCAGGCGCGGTGAACTTCGTCGGAACATTAGGACAGATAATTGGAACAGGTGTGTGGGGGATAGGTTCATTAGCCGTAGAGGCTGCCGATAAGGAGAAGTCGCTAGGCGAAGGGTTCATGAACGCGTACAGCGTCATAGAAGCGTTCAAACATGGTGAGGACTTACACCGCCTTACATCGAGTAAATTCGTGGACTTATCAGGGGAATGGAACGCGATGCGTGTAGCTGATGGGATAGCGGGACTAGTAGGTACGGTGGCAGGTATGAAAGCGACGTTTGGAGCAAGTGCTGCGTTAAATGCGGCATCGAGAGGCGCTATAGCTGCAGGAAAAGGTGCAGGTGTAAAGCACCTGGCGTGGAGCGGTGCGCAGAAAGCGTCGAACGTTACGATGAAAATGACGGGGATATACTCAGGTCGTTGGGGCGGCGTATCACCATCGCAGGTTATGAACAACCCGCAGATGATGGGGTTGCAAACAGCTAAGGGTGCGCTTGCTAAGAAAGGCGGCGTAGCTACAGCTAAAAGCGCTACTGAGCTTTTGACGCAGGTAAGAACAGCCTCGGCGAAAAATCACGTAGCGTTGATAAGCACATACGGTGCTAAGGACTTTATCGACAACGCTGGGTACATGCTGATGCGTGCGGACTTAGACGATTCGTTCGCGGCAACATTCGGTGATACCGAAGAAGAGCAAAGAAGTGAAATATATAGAAGAGCGGCAGGAGTTGCGATATTCAACATGGGGGTTTCAGCAATATTTACAGGTGGGATTGACGACTCACCATCACGACGTATGGCGCTATTCGCTGGTGGAAGAGCACAGACAGATAAGGCAGCTACTAAGATTCTAAGTAAATACGTTAGCGGCGAGCGCTGGCGATTGTTCGCTGACTTCGGCGCTGACTCGATCGACAACATCGTAACGATGACACTTAATCAGGCTGTAAAGCAAGAGGGTGAAGGTAGCCCAGAAGCGTTTATAAGGAGTTTAAATCCTCATACCATCGGTATGGGTTTGTATATGGCGGGGGTAACTGCTAAAGGGTCGCAACGTTTTGCCTTAGAGGCTGGCGGTGCTACGCTAGGAAGAACGAAAAAAGAGATCGACAACTATATAGATGGACGGATCAACAGCGCTAAGACACCGGAAGAGCGAAGCTCATTTAATACAATCAAACAAGAGTTGCAGAAAACATACCAAGATGTGTTATCTGGTAAAGAGGTAACTATCGGAAGCGATACGTTCAAGCACGTTGATGATAAAGGCGAGCCGATAAAAGACATGACTATCCACGCGTCTATCGCGTATGTCAGGCAAGCGGAAACTCTGTTCCGCGCTGAGGAGATGAGGGGTTTTGTAAACAAAGGTCTTGATGATGTACGTCTTGCAGTGTTTAGAGAACTGGATGAGACTACCACTAGAAACCTCTTAGCTGTTGAGCGTGACTTAGCAACGATGACAAAAGGCATCTTAGGTGAAGGCGCTAAGCCGTACTTCAGAGAGATGTTCAAAAACATAGCCTCAGGTGGAACACGGACAAGTAACAGAAAGATGATAAGCAACATTCAAAACACGCTTAAAATAAGTAACGAGGCTGTTTTCTCAGCAGCGTTTGGGGATATAACACGAGATGTAACACCTACGGACTTAGGTAAAGCGCTTGACGCAGGAGACACGCAACGTCTTACTAACGGGATGGAAGGTGTTCGTTTGAATACTGACATACCTGAAGGAGAATTATTAGCGACTGTTATTAAGCATTTGTTTCCAGAAGCTGATGTACGCGTTGAGGTCTTAGAAGATAAGACGTACTTAGGTGTTGCGGATTATTCGCTTCACGCCAGAGCTGACATTCTAAACAGAGTGCGCGACATTGCGCTTGAGGTAAACTCACTTAGAGGGGCAACACCTGAGCTTGACTTAAGAAAAACACTACAGAGTATGTACGAAAGAAGATATGGCGAAGACGCTACATCAAAATCACCTATCGACGCGAGAGCTGCTAATATGCGGGATTTAATACAAGCGTTGGTAGATTCGAAATTATTAACGATAGATCAGGCTGCGGAGTTATTTGGGGCCGCAGCTGCTGAGGGAGAAACCAAAAGATTATTTCAGCACGAGTATTTAAAGAACATGACAGCAGGAGAAAAGGACATTAAGCTTAAAGATATCAAAGAAGCTAATGAGACTTTACGCCTTGTTAATCAGTTCGTTCACAAAAACGTTGGAGCTAAGGAGGTTCCAGAATCGGAAATTAAAGCAGCTAAAGCTACACTAGGCCAGCTGTATGATAACGATGGCACACTCAAACCGGCGGTTCGGCATATCTTAAATGATAAGCCGCAACTTGAAGATTTTCTGTTGGATATGCAGAAGATGATCAAGGAAGCAGAACTGGACCCGCGAGTACTCCCTCAGCTCCTAAATCGTTTATTGGCAACATCCTCAGCATCATACAAAGAAGATCCTGAGATAACAAAAACTATCGGGAAGTTTTTCACAACAGAAGACCCTGATAGTATATTACGACAAGTAACAGCGAACGACGATTGGGAAGTTAACAACGTCTATATTGACGTAGGAAGTTTCTCAACTAAGTTAATGAACAACTTACATAGAGGGTTGTTGGATTATTTATCAACACCTGATAACATTAACAAAACCGTTACTGATTATTTGAACACATCAGATGTGAAAGCTGACACTCTAGGTGCTAAGCAGCTAGTGATGTTAGACTATATAAAACAAGGGCTTAACGCCTCAGGCACACCTTATTTGAAATTCACTAAAGATGAGGCAGAAGGGTTTGCTAGAAACATGGGTTATAGAAGTCTTGCCGATATGAATAAACATACCGGTGTCTTCTACTATGCATCATCACCATTTAGTATCGACGTAAAATTAGATAGAGATAGTAGAATAGCATTAGACGTACAGAAACATAAAATCGTTACAACAGATGCAACACCGGATGAGTTAGCTAAGCAATTATCTAACGGCGTTATTAATTTATCAGGCGATGATGTTATTAATATCACACGAATAAGCGGTGATGTGTTAACAGCTAGATCAGTAGACGCAAGAGGTTTAGAAGCAGAAGGTTTAAAAACTGAGCGTACTGCTTTTAAGTCAGCTATTGTCGCAGGTAAGAAAGGCGAGTCAGATACTATGATAGTACTGAACTCACCTAGATATAATGTTGATTTTGAAGATGCTTCGTATTATAAAGGTACGCAGCTATTTGACATGCTTGATAAATTAAATGAAGGTAGTGTTGTAAGTACATTTAAAGATGATGTAAGTTTTTATAAAGAAACTATTAAGAAACAGCTAGGAAAGAAAACGCTAGGCCCCAAAGGTATAGAGAAATACTTCGGTGCTGACTCACCTTGGGATGCTACAGTAGATAGTGAGACTATAACCTTTAAGTTTAACAGAGCTAAATATGATAAGATTAAAAAAAGTTTTAATGCTGGTGAACTTAATAAAACCAACATCTTTAAGTTTCTTCCCTCTGACTTAACAGAACGAGAAGTAGGAAAAGATTATGGTAATCAAGCAGGCTATCAGATAGGTAGCGTTCCAGCTATAAGATCAACAATACTTGACTTCACTAAACTAATAACTAACTGGTACGATACAACAAATAATAAAGTTACAGGTTATAAGGATATTACTATTAGTAATAAGAAGTTTGTTCGCGACCCGGAAGTATTTAATAACATTAAAACAATGGGTGTTAAAGTAGATGACTTAATTGCAGAACTTAAAAGTAAACTAATGGTTGACAAAAAACGAAACGCTTATGTACAGGATATGTTAAATAGATTAGAGATAGCCAAAGCACCAAAGGAATATACTAATAAACTAAGTGATCGCGTTAATAAACTATTAGCATCACAAACAATAATAGATATGTTACTTAAAGAAGATATTAGTGATAGTCTTGTAAAGAAAATTAATAATATGCAAGCGCCGAAAGGTAGCGTATCTAAAGAGCTTGAAGAGGATAAGAACATTATAAATATTGAAGACGGCGAGTATCAAGCGGCGGCACAGATTTTTAGAAATGTAGAGCTACACCCTACTATTAAAGACGTTACCCTTAAAGAACTACAGGCAGCTAAGGATTATTTAACTAATAATAAAGAGACTCATAATAAGGTAGAGTCTATCGATGTAGGGATAGGCGGACTAGCTATTTTTAAGTTTGGAAATAGTTTAAAAATACCAATAGAGAAACTAGCTAAACTAACTGACGAAGAGTTAACATTTTTAAGAGAGCTTGATCCTGATATAGATAAGAAACGTAAAGAAATTATAAAAGAGTTTTATAATATAACTGACGAGGATTTATTAAAGCCTTCTGGCGCAGCTCCAAAGCTGTTAGATTTTACACAAGTCTCTAAAGCACAAAGCTTCTGGAAAGGTTTCGGACACCCAGAACAAATCAAACAGTGGGCAGAGAACCATTTCAATAATAAAATCTTTATTAATAAAGCTAAGCACTATTTGTTTCATAACTTAAATAATACTAAGATGGGTGAGAACTTTGACAAGGATATTTTTGAAACAATGTGGAAAGGATTAATTAATTTAAGCGATGAGTTCAAACATGTTATTAATCCTAAGGCTATAAGAAGTTATAACTTAGATACCGAAGCAGGACAGAAAATGTTTATCAATCACGTTGGGATGACGATGAAGACATTAAAAGATCTTATTAACGAATCTATGTCTTTAGACGATACCGGTCGAGTTAAAAGAAGTGCTGAAGATACTGATATATTCATGGATAACTTATTGAAATCCGCTGTTACTATTGTATTAAACAATAAAGGCGGCGCTAGTTATAACCAAACTAAGAACGCTTTCTTAATAGATACAGTCGGCACAAACGCGGGTAAGATTATCTTACATAGTAGAAACGATTCTGATTTCAACGCTAAGATCATTATGACAAAAGCAGAAGACTTAGATGGTAAAATATTATTGTCTCCTAAAGCTGGTACGTACGAGAGATTCTCAGTACCAGAATTTGGCGTACACAAAATTAATCATGGCGAAGGGCGTTTGATTAAGAAACGAATAGAAGACGTTGAAATGCTAGGGGTTTTAAAAAGAACAACAAAGGATGAGTTTAATAAACTTTCTAAGCCAGCTATTATAGCTAGAGCATTAGAGATGCCTAGAACTAGAGAGTCAGCGGTAGAAAGAGTAAGAGAAGCAGCGCATGAACTGGGTATGAGCGATAAAGCTTTTGATAAGTTAATGACATCTGTTTCTGATATACAAGAACAGTTTTTAGATACCTCTCTTAGAAAAGTTTTAATTGATCGTAAGATAGATGAAACACTGCCACAAGCAAAAAGCAAACACTTAAAAGAAATAATAGATATCTTCGAGTTTGGTATAATGAGCGAAGACAGGAAACAATATCAAAGTTCTTTTGATGCCGCTCCGTTCAAAGTATTTACAACACCTGATGATGTTGATTATAGTTTTGTAATTAGAGACAGTAAGGGTACTATCACATCTAAAATAGAAAGCAGAGTAATGGCTGTTGTTGATAAACTACTAGACACTAAAGACAAAATTAATATTAAAGAGTTTGAAGACGGTCTTAAAGAAGAGTTTGGAAAAAATATGTATATTGCTAAAGAAGAAGGTGGGAAGATTACACCTATACCTTTAGACTCTTCAGAATTAAAAGAGATATATAAAGATATGTATACTCGAGCAATCGTAGGAAACATCATCAAACCTCGGGGAGATAAGACTGAGGCTTTTGTGATAAGTAAAATGCTAGATGATTCTACTAATTTTAGTAAACAAAGAAAAGCTAAACTACCAATAGAAAACTTAGAAGAGTACTATAGTATTGATGTGGAAACAGTTTTAGGTAAGAAGTTTCAAATAGGTACATATCGCGAAGACGATATCAGAAGAGTAAGTGCTTCAATGAAAGAGTTCTCTGATGCAGAGATAAAAGATTTAACTGATCTTGTTACTAAGGAAGTTAACATTAAAAAAGAAATTGTAGCTAGACTAAATGATCCATTTTTAAAAAAAGCTTACAAAGATGGTGTATTAGATAAAGAGTATGAGGCGTGGGAAAGCGCACTTAGATCAGCGCTACTAGATAAAAAGAAAGCTGATTTTGACCCAGAGATACTACGTATTATAAAAGACGAGAAACTCTTAGGCTATAACATTAAAGGATTTGACGCTGACTACTTAGGTGTAAAGTGGGATGACACTAAACATTTTGATTTAGAAGATTTTGCTAAACAAAATTTAATAGGGGAAAAGAAACTTTCATTAGGAGCTCTTGTAAAACGTTTTGATGTACCTACTGAAGATGCGAGAGCACATGATGCAGGATACGATGCAGAGATGGTGAAACGTTTAATTCCTTATATAACAAAAAGTTTAAAAGAATCTGATGTATCACTTATTAATAATAAATTTTATAACTATATAGATGACGTATCTAAAAAAGTAGGATTACCTGCTAAACAAATTCGTGATATGATACTAGATTATAAGAAGAATAGTTTTAATAAAACTAAAACCGATGCTTCTGGTAAACAATCATTACCAGTCCCACCACACAAATATAAAGCACAGAACCCGTACTTTACTCAAATATTAAATAGATATTTAGATTTGGAGAGAAAGTATACTCATACTAAAACATTAAGAGATATTCATAATCTAACATATAACAAAACTTCAGATACCCTTAGACAACATATTAGACAAGGCGGCGCTAAGATGTATACACAAATGTTTAACTACTTAGCTTCTTTAAGTGATAACATGTTAATGGGGGATAATCCTATAATATCTTCAATATTAAAACAAGCTTTTGTAAATCCACAATCGTTTGGAAAAGAACAGTGGGAAGATTATCTTAACCCTAAGAACTACTTAGACTTTGAGAAATTATCTGCTGCTTTAAAGAAACATAATATTAATAAAAGCGCTGAGGAAATTAAAAAAGAATACCACAAAGCTTCACCTGTAGTAGATGAAAAGATAAAAGGTATTCTGGAAGGTAAAGGGTTTAATGAGTTAGAAGATATTAGAGAAACATTTATGAACTCTAATGCTAACTACTTATTAACACGAACTGCTGAAGTAGTAACTGCTTTATCTAATAAACTAAAGCTAGATGCCAGAGTAGCTAACGAACTATTCAACAGAGCTATTTCATTATATGATAAAACAATAGATGACGCGGGGTACACCCAAGGATTACATTCTATGGATGCTTTAACCAAAGAGTTTATGGATACTATTCAAAATAGATTAGGTAAACTTAAAGTTAAAGCCAGCTATAATTTATGGGGAGAAGCAGAAACAAAAGAAGTCTTTGGTAAAATGCGTGATAATAAAGACTTACAAGCAGATGAAATAAGACTACCAAAAGACGTCGCAGATAAACTAAATTTCCAAGAGATAGTTGACGATATGGGTAATACACATAAAGTTGTATTATTAACAATCGATCCAGCTGTTATAGCAGGGGGTAGTGCAATAGTTCTTAAAGCTATTGTTGATCCTAAAACTAAATATGTTCAAGCTCACCCTAATATGGCTAAACAATTACAGCGTGACTTTGATGGTGATAGTGTTAGACTCATCGCTAATGGTGATACTAAAATGGCGCAGTTTATGTATGAGATATATAGAGCTAGTAACTCCGCTTTAAAAAGAATAGAGGGTACTTATAGACAGCTAGATAAGTTTATTACACCTAAGTATAAAAAAGATTTTGTTGATGCTGATATTGATCACATCTATAAAACTGTAGATGTTGTGTCAAAAGACGAGTGGAATAAAGCACATCAAGCAAACTTAAATAAGATCAATAATATTGAGACAATAGAAGGCAGACGAGTTGAGATAGAAAAAATTAAGTCTCAAGACATGTACATAGTAGATGATAAAAACATTTTTGATGAGTATACTCAAGTAATAAATGCTACTGGTAAAACGTTTAATAAAAATCCTTTCTCTAAACTTACTGAAGCAGATATTAAAAATCGTAATGTTAATATAGCTTTAAGTAAAGTAGCCAAACAAAATCACGATAGCTTCACCCAACATGTAGGGTATTTAAATAAAATGCATATGCCGTTTAACGAGAGTGTAGACAAACCTTTAATGAGTCTATATCGAAAAACTCTTGTTCTTTCTGATGTTGAAACAGCACAACTTAAAATGGCTTATCATAAAGCTATTGAGTCAGGAAAGTTTGACGAGTTAGAAGGTATAATAACAAAAGGTTATGAGCTTACTGAAGATCGAAAATACTTTGAAAACTTTAAAGACATTGCTACTATTAAAGCTGATATTGAAAATAAAACATTTGATGGGGTTGATGACTTTATAAACGCTTATCACCGTGGAATGCAAAGTTATGATGAGATGTTAAAAGCAAACGATACTTTTAATAAGAAAATAGTAGATGCTTATGCAGCGTACATTAAAGATAATGAGGATACTTTATTACATAAAGAAATAACAAACTTAAGTAATGCTATTAAAGACTTAATGGAAGTCAATGCTCACATGCACCCAGATTTTCTAGCTACTAAAACTACCAATCCTGGGTATGCTGTACAATTTTTAAGTCACGCTTTAAATCTGTATGATGATAGATATAACCCATTAACAGGAAGAACTCTTAAGCAAGTACATTCAGAGTACACTAAAGGCTTAGAAAAACCTGCAAGAGTTTTATATGTAGATATGGCTAAATTCGGTTTTACCGAAGATGCTATGTTCATGCGATCAACTTTCTTTAACAATCATCATATGTTTAAAGGACATTACCACGAAGTAGATCCTGAATGGGGTAGCACTAATATAAAAAAAGGTAAGCTTAAAACCTATGTTAATATAAAAGGCAAGGAAGTAAAAATACCAGAGACGCGAGGCGACATAGATATTATTGAAAAGAATGGCCGCTACTATATTAACTATGCTGAAGCAGATAGAAGTGAGATATATAAAACCGCTGGTATAAAAACCCTTGGGAGTGTAGCTCCTAAAGGTAGCCTTGTTGAAAAACTTCTAATAAATAATAAAGCCGATATTATAAGAGACATTAAACTTTTCGATAAAAAGAAAGGACACGTCACTAATATTAAACATGAAGGACAAGCAGAAAAAGGCTTTATAACTACTGAGCCTACTATGTTTACCGTTGGTAACAAAACCGATAGAGATAAACAACACTACGGGTTGTCTAGTAATAACTTTATTCAATCATTTGCTGATGGGCTAGAAGGATTATTATTAGGAAAACATTTCTATAGACTTAATGATACAGGTGATGGCCTGGTAAAAGATAATAGAGATTTTGTAGATATGGTTAATAACATTAGAGATTTAACTACAAGACCTTCTGGAAGTACATCTAACGCTATTGGAGAATTAGATTTATTAAAGCTATTATATTTATCAGACTTACATGAAAAAGTATTTGGCTTTAGACCTGAGAATGGAGACCCTGAGAACTTAATGAGCCTACAGGGTCTAGGTACAAGAACTAGCGCCGGGTATATTAAAAAGTTATCTGATACTATTACACAAGATAAATCATTAGATACACTTTTAGAAGAACATTATGGGGATGACCCTATAGTTAAGAGATTATTTTCTCCGCAAGTAACAGATAAAATAATTAAAAACACAGTAGGTCAAAGCACCATAGCAGAGCCTGATGGCGCTATTAGTAAATCTACTAAGTTAGTTGATCAAACCGAAGGAACTTTAAAATCAGGACAACACTTCTCTGATGAGGATACTTCTCCTCGTGGTGTATATCCTAAGACTTCTTTTCTTGAAGATGTCTTAGGTGTAAAGAACTACGGTAATTATAAAGATGATGCCCTTAGAAACATCATACCATCTAACTCTTTACACAGAGGTACGATGACAGATGGTTTTATTGCCGCTGTCGATAGACGATTACCAGACCCGCAACAACGTGACATGTATAATATTATTGCTGCTGATGAAAAAGCTGGTAGAGAAGCTAGCATCAATGCACTTACTAAAAATATGAATACCGAAGGGGCAAAACGTTCTATACCTGTAGGAGATCCAGATGGGTTTACTAAAACTAGAACTGACAGTCTTGACTATGCTAATTATGTTGGAGACAAAAATACTAAAAAATTATTTGTAGGATACGGGGGCATTAAAGGTCAAGCTGCTTTATATGATCTTGCCAGACAAGAAGGTGATTGGAGTAAAGACGATATGAGTATCGAAAGACACTTCAGACCTGAGGCTGATGAGTATATGAATAATTTTAAATCAACAACACAAGTACTCGATGCAGAAATAACAAAAGACGGTTTGAACTTTAAGTATAATACTGAGGCAGAAGAGCCACAAAGAGTTGAGCAACTGCTTTCTGCAACAAAGAGCAAAGCTTTCTCAGCTAGATTATTTGATGAGTTAGACCAACAAAAACTAGCAGAGTTCTTTGTATCAGATGAAATACCTAGTATATTAAGAACTCCTGGAGATTCTTTATATCAAAAAGTTTCTGCTTATCTAAAAGCAAACCCGCTTGAAAACATGTCTGACACTATGTACAAAACTAAATCTGAGATATGGAAAACTAAACTTGCAATAGCAGACACCATAACAACTAAGGAAGGCGAAACTAAATACCATATCTTTAAAGGGAACGCTAGCTTATTAGAAGATGATGTTAAATCTAATCGAGCGTTATTAACTTCTTCTGGACTAGATGAAAAATCTGCTACAAGTATGAAAGCAGGGCGAGTAATAACTATGGCTCAAGATGCTGGTAATAAATTTACAGATCGAGCTATTAATTTAAATATTAAACTTCAGATGTTAGTACAATCATTAGAAGGTAAGGAAGACTTTGTAAAGTATATGAAAGCTAGCTGGGTAGAATCTCAACGCAAAGGCTTGCAACCATTAGGGGAAGACGCTAAAGCTGTTATGAATAGTCTAGGGTTTAAAACTTATGATGAGATGAAAACTTGGGCAAAAGGTTTTGATGCTAACCACAAGGACTTGGTTAATACTTATATTGCTTACACTAAAGAGATAATAGCCCACGCTACTGAACTACAGCGATTACAGGGTGAAGACTTTAATTCTTTCTTAATGATTGCACCTTTCAGAGGAGCTAAAGAAAATGTTAAAAACAAAGCCCGAGCAACTATTAAACAAGGTTTTAAACTTTGGAACAAACCAGAGGACTTATTGTTTGATCACACGATAGATGATTTCTTTGAAGCAACTAAATCTATCTTATCAAATATTAAAAAAGGTTATATATCAGAAGCATTTAAAGCTGGTCTTAAAAGTGAGGGGCTTCTTGATAATGAAAAAATACTAAACGCTTTATTACTTAAAGAAGACGACTTTGACTCTTTGATAAAAGAGCATGTGAAAACTCTATCTTCTGTAGATTCAAAAGCTTTAAAAGATCAGTTAGATCAAATAGCTAGTCTAATTAAAACAACTGATAAGTCTGCATTATTACAAGCAAGACATAGCAATATAATAACTACAGAACATTTAACTGCAGTATATAAAACAATAATGCAAGAGTTAGATACATTGTCAAGATACAGTGATTTATCTGAAGATGATATCAAACTAAACTTATCTGACCCCGAGTTAAAACTAGGGGCAGAAAAGCTAGAAGCTACTAGAGCTTTAGAATTAAAAACACAACTAGCTGGTTTTGTAGGAGATATAGCAAAAGAAAATCCTAAGATAGCTGAGGCATTATTTACCAAGCTATCTTCAGCAGCAGCTTCTGCTGGAAAACACGGAGCCCTTGTTGACGCTAATGGAAGACCTATAACAGAAAGAGGTGCTTTCGGTAGATTACGCCCTGACTCTAGTGAGTTTATTAAACAAGAGTTAAAATACAAAGGAGAAAACAGTTTGCTATTTAAAATAAATGTTATTAGAGAAGCTGTTAAAGGTAATGTATATGTTGGACATGGTCAGTTGGGTAAAATATTAAACGAAGAAATATATACTAAGCAAACACACGCATGGCTAGAGACATTACGAAAAGGTGGTAAAACTACACAAGGATTAATCATGATGAACTTACTTAAGTTACCGATCCGTATGTTTAGTTTCTCAGCTTTCGATATAGCTATGATATCAACTGTAGATCCTAAAGCTGTGCTTAAGATACCTACTACCGTTAGATTATTAAAAGCGTACTATCAATCTGACGGACAGTATAGCACGCCAGAACTAGATGCTTATTTTGTACAAAAAGGTTTTGATTCGTTAACAGCTAGACAAAGAGATGTTATCGTCGGAGAGGCTGATGCTTTTTCTAACATGAGTCCTCTAGCTGCACCTTATCGAGGGATGAAAGATTTATCTCGTTATGCTTTAGATATCCAGTCAGACTTCGGAAGACTTGCTTTATATCTTAGCTTAAGAGATAGGTTTGACGACGCTACTAAAAACGATTTCTACGGGCCGGCTTATTATAATAAAGCACAAGTAGATATACTTAAAGATATGACACCGGAAGAAGCCGAAAGAATGGGCTTTAAAAACAAACAAGGTAAATTAGTTACGCCAAAGGCTGCTGATAGAAAAGCTTATTATATAGTAGAACAATTACTAGGAAGCCCTGGTAACTTCCCTAAAATAGCTAAAGATTTAAGTGGGTTATTAGTGTTCAACACATTCCCGCTAGCTATTACTAGAGCAACCAAAGGGTATACAAGTAGTATATTAAAATCCGTAGGTGATTCTTTTAAAGGAGATACGAGGGGTTTATTTCAAAATACTGCTCCGTTAGGTTTAGGTCTTGCTGGTACGTGGTTAATGTATGAGCTGATAATGAATTTTATAGAGAGTTTATATGGGATGGAGGAAGACGATGTAGAAGATATTAAAAGTAAAATGCTTACACCAGATCCGATAGGTACATTATTATTAAACACACCTACTTTTAATTACAATTCATTCCACCCATTAATGATTATGGATGAAATGCTTACACGACCCATCAGGGATGCTATGAATCAAGAGGATCCTGACATACCCAAATCTGTTGATGCTTTAATTAGATTATTAAACTCTAATGCAATATCAAGAGCTAATCCATTTTTAAAAATACCAGTTGAGGTACTAGCACAAAAAGATTTATTCGGTAGCGATATTATAGATACTAAACACAGTTATAATATGTTTGAAAATACTGTCCGAAAAGTTGCGGGAATACCTTTAGGTATGGGAATGAGCAGAGCTTTAGTAGAAGGCTATCAGTTACAGAAGTATAATGATAACACAGCTATGCAAAATATCTTGTCATCTGTAGAGAGCGGCATTAAGAATGAACTTAATGCTAGTAGAGCATATAATAAATCTAGACAAAACTATTATAAAGGTCGAGGGATGATATCTAACTACAGAGCTACCATGAGAGAAGAAACAGAAGCTAGCTGGGAAGCTGCTGACTTATATAATGGAGAAATTAAAACCAATAGATTTAACAGCGGATATGATAGGGAAGAATATAAAGTAGCTCGCGGAGTTTTAAACAAACTAATACGTCAAGAGAGACCTATGTCGGAAATAGATGCTGCTATACTAGATTTGATTGACCCATATGGTAAATATAAATTGTCACCAGATAGTGTACAAGCTGTTATTAATACCTTGTCACTACAGGCAAGATTTGAGGGCTTAAAAGACCCAGACCATTTCTTATCTACCTTGACTGATACGGAAAGACGACAGTTTGAGGAAGGGCTTTTATGGGAGCAACAAAACTTCCCATTGTTATCAGAAATATCAATAGGTGGTAACGAGCCATATAAAAGAACTCCTTACCTTAATAGACATTATGGGGGTTATAGCAATAGATATTCTGGAGCAGGCCGCGTTCCATATATAAAGAAAGGTTATTATCGCTCACCTTATAGAGATCTAGAAAGAGGTGAATGGAATCAAGTTAAAGTAATCGGGCCATCTGACAAGATGGGTATATGGGAAAAATAATAAGGAGGAGATCACATGGGCAAAACTCTAAATGTAATACCTAACTATAGACCCCATAAAAAGCAGGTGCTTCTACATAATGCACCTGTGTCATTTGATAGTTTATCCATTGTCTTATATGGGGGAACTCGTGGAGGAGGGAAGAGTGCAGGCATCTTAGCTGATGCCTTCCTTTTCTGCACCACATATCCAGGAGCTAAAGTATGTATTATTCGTGAAACGTTAGATGCTGTTAAGCAATCATTCTTAGATAAACTACCTACATTATTTCCACAAGAAATTGATGGTCATAAGATATATGAGTATAGAGAAAAAAGCTCAAGCATCGTAGCACCACTATCCCGATCAGTTGTTTTTCCTAACGGCTCTTATATAACTTTTCAACGTGTTGCTAACTATGCTGAAGCAGAAGCAAAACAAGGTTGGGAGTTTCATTACTTAGCTATTGACGAAGTAACTAAGCAACAAGAAAAAGCAGTAATGTATTTATTATCTACTGTTAGATCAGTTGAAGTAGATAATCCATATACCAAACAAAAACTTCAGATACCTACTAAAGTAGTATTCGGGTGTAACCCTGGAGGTGTTGGGCACAAGTGGGTTAAAGAAAAATACATTGATACAACTGTTACTAAGTATGACCCAGAAACAAATGCGCCTATTCAAACAAAAGATTATCAACAAACATTTAAAGACCCTGTAACTAAAAAAGATATTATATGTAATGTAAGATTCATACCAGCATCGTGGCGAGATAACCCATATCTTAGTGACGCGTATCTTATCCCTCTTAGTATGCAAACAGAAACTAAAAGGAAAATGGATATGGATGGTAACTGGGATATCGTAGCTGGTAAAATGTTTGAAGTATCTGAAGAACATATTGTCAGTAAGTTTGAAATTAGAGATATTCTAGAGAACCCTAAACTTATTAAAGATATTTACGTAACTATTGATTGGGGCTTTAGACCATCCTTTCATAGTGCTATCTGGGTAATGGTTTTACAAAACGGGAGATCCATTGCCTTTAAAGAAATATATGGGCAAGACTTAGTCTTTGAAGAATTTGTAGCGGAGATAAAACATATATCTTCTTATTATGATATCACTAGCACACTCCTTCCTCATGATATGTTTAGACACGGAGACAACTATCGAAACAGTGAAGGTAAAATAATAGGAGAAACTAAAGCAGATGTCTTTGAATATCACGGTTTAAACCCTATACCTATTGAGTCTGGTAAAGGTACTGTTGACTTTAGGTATGATAAAATACATTCTTCTTTTGTAATAAGAGATGAGGAAGATAATGAGTTTAGACACCTTATAGGTGAAAACGTAAGTAATTTACTTGATGAGTTAGAGCACGCTGTTCATGATGATAATGGTACAGGACGTATCGCAGCTAGTTGTGCCGAGCATGCTATAGATGCTTATGGGTTGTTTCTAGTATTTTATAGCTCAGATATTGCACCTATTAGTTTAGAAGATTATAAAGTAGACTTACGACCTCGCTTACAAAAAAGAATAGAAGACGAAGAAGAAGCACTTGATAGCGGGTACCACGACACCGATGCATATGATTTATAACCAATTGAGTGTTTATTAATTATATGCTATAATAAAATGAAAGGAGGACTATTACATGAATAAAGTATTTTTAAAAGAAACACAAAAAGAGTTGGGTATTAGTTTACATACAGCTATTTGCCCAATAGGTTCAAGGATTTCTGGTAGTTTAAGAGCTGGAAACATTTGCGTAACATTCCCTCAAATTATGCCAGCACACATTTTTATAAACAGAAATGTACTGCGGGATGCTTTACTACAAGAGCCTGAAAAAACTGAGAAGTTATTAAACATCCAAGTTATTGACTTAGTTAAAACTACCCCAGTGCCTACAGAGAATAAAAAAGAAGTAGAGCCAGTAGTTGATGAACCCCTTATTGAAAAGAAAGAACCTATTATAGAAGAACCTGTAGTAGAAGACATGCCTCTTACTGTTGAAGTAATACATAAAGATATAACTAATTCAAAGAAAGAAGATAAACTTATAAACAAGCCAAAAAAAGGAGGGAAATAATGTTAGAAAATATTATAATTTTACTAAGCATAGGAATAACATTAATAGCCTTATGCTATATAATCATTAATCAAATGTTAATGTTAAATCAAGTTAACAAAAGAATGTTTGTATTAGCAGAAATAATGTTAGCACAAGTTGGTATAGATAAAGACCATACAGTCTTTACTGATAATGAAGAGTCAGAAGAACCTTTACCACCTACACCCTATGATCCTCATGGAGTTGATTAATTATGAAAGAAAAACCTACAAAGATGGTAGACTACATAGACCACTTTATACAAGATGCACAGCATAAAGCTCAACCTTTTATTATATCGGGAATTTTAAATAGAGAATATTTAAAAGGTGCCCAACATAAAATGGTAGATCCACAGAAGATGGTTATAACTAATAAAGTTAATACTCCTAATGTGTATTTGGAACGAAAGATATTTAATAAAATGTTGCCTATCTACCTTTCTAGGTATGGTATATTATCTGGGAGTAGACCTATTCCTGGATTTAAAGCAACTACAAATCAATCTCTATCTATTACAGGAGCACTAGAAGGAAACAATTTCATAACAGCTATTTCTAAAGAAATAGGATATAAAGAAAAATATGATCAAGCTATAAAGCTTGGCGATGTTGATGGTATTGTATGGGTTAAGACTGGTATTGATTGGACTAAGGGAGATTTAATATCTACCAAAACTACCACTAACGCAGAAACTGGAGAGAAAGTAGATATTAAAATTAACGAGGGGAGACCTTTTATTGATATTATTCCTATCCACGAAGTACTAATAGATAACTTTGCAATAACCTCGCCGGATAAAATAAATGAATTAGTATATAGACGACCATACTCATGCGACTTTATAGAAAAGCGTTTTGGGTTTAGGCCACCTAAAGAAGATATAACAGGTAACTTAACTACCCACCCTTATTATTTGGAATTAGGTTTTGGTATGCGACAAGGGAAAGACATGGAGTATGCTTATGTAGTAGAATATTACAAGAAACCAGACCCTCTTTATCCTAAAGGACGATACATTTTAAAAACAGGTAGTCATATATTACATGACGGTGTCTTACCTTTTGTAAATAAAATGGATGGGGAAAGAAAAATACCTTTTGTACCAATATCTTTAATGAATATACCCGGGCACATAATAAGCCCTACAGTATACAACCAAATTATTCCGATGCAAGATACATATAACTCTGTTAAGAATAGATTATTAGAGTATATTAATCATATAGCTATTGGTCAATTATATTATTGGGAAGGCTCTTTAATTAATAAAGATAGCATAACTAATAAACCTGGTAGAATGATAGGACTTAAGCGACATTCAAAAGCTCCACAACCTGTGGAGAAATCGCGTATAGGTTCAGAGATAGTTACATATCTAGAAGGCATCAGCTCTGATATGCTTATAACCGCAGGACTTTCTGAGTTACAGGCATATGGTATTAGTAAAAGTAATATGAGAACTGATGGTGTGGTTGATAAAATATCAGAAAGCGATGATAATAAACTTACTAATGCTATAGATAATCTATCTATAGGGATTATAGAAATATTTAAACAACTCTTATATGTAGAAAAACAGCGACGCAAAATATTGACAGAAGAGTATGGGGTTGCCAAAGCAGATAAGTATATGCTAAAATATAACTTAGATGAAGTAGACCCAGAAGAATTAGATATTGTAAACAGAGAATATTTAAAAAACTCTGATATAATATTAGAGAAGAAAATAACACAAGCAGCTAGTCTTGGAGTATACAATCCTGAGTTAAACCTATCTTACAAATCTAAATTAGAAATTTTAAATTCAGTAAATTGTGGATACTTACAAGATACTCTTGATCCTACACAACGTGTTAATTATGAATTAATACAGTGGGAACAAGAAGAGTTCTTAAACCTACGAGCACCTATCGTAGAAGAGTTCCAAGATCATGAACAACATATCGCGGAACATAATATTTTTAGGTTATCTCCTCTTTTGCAAAAGCTTAAGAGTAAAGATATAGATAGATATGATAAGGTAAGAGAGGCGCTGGACCATCATATCGGTAATCATCAACAATTAGTTGAGAACACAGCGCACAACACAGATCTTGAAAATGCCAAGGCATATCTATAATTACAGCCATTAGGCCAAGGATTATAAGTACAGCATATAAAAGGAGGGATCAATTATGACTGTAGAAGAACTAGAGCAACAGCTCGCTGAGACACAGGCAAAGCTAGACGCTAGCGAAAAAACAAACAAAACACTAGAGGCTAACCAATCTAATCAAAACTCTTACATCACTAAACTAGAAGAAACTAAAAGTGCATTGACTGAACAGATAAACTCTATTAAGAGTACTGCTAACTCGCCTGCACTTGATCCGAACATCACTGCTTACTTCAAGAAGAAATACGTAGAAGACTTTGAAAAAGATGGGATAGCAGAAATCATTAGTCGCGATACTAAGGGAGTATTTCCTAAGGTAGAAGCAGAGCTAAGAAGTTTCTTAAAGGCACATATGACCGAGAACAACGCATCACTTAAGTTTGTGTTAGACGCATATTCTCTAGTGTTAGGGAGAGCTTACGCTGACCCAGAACATGAGATTCATAAAGTAGATGAGCCTACTCCAACTGAAGGAGAACCAACAGAACCTCCAGCAGATAAAGGAGTTCCGTCTAACATACATGAACCTATTCCACCAACGCTAACTGATAGTGACCCAGCTTCTGGCAACCCAGTACCAAGACCTCAAGTTGAAGTACGGAATACAAAAGAAGCCTTTAAAGTATTTGAAGACAGATTATTTAAACAAGGTCAAGACAAGTATGAATAATACTTAAAGGAGGTAAAGTAAAATGATTAAAATGACAAATTTTAACGTCTCTCAGGCAATCGAAGATTTCTTAAAGATTGAGTATACTGATGGATTAACTAACGAGTTTAACACAATGGAAGCTTTAATCAATCAATTCGGTAAAGAAGATTTAAAAGGAAAATATAAAACGAAAAGTTTTGCATTAGGTGTTACTGATAACATCCGTGCATTAGGTAAGTCTAACGATACTTATGTATTAGGTGTTAACGACTATACTAATGGTGCTGATACTGTTGAAGCTCAGTTCGATACAACTAAATTATTAGGTGTATTCGCTATTACTGACGAAGCAATAGTAAAAGGTACAACTGATGGAAGCATCTTTAATGTCTTACAAGATTCATTACAAAGAATGCAATTAGGTCTTAAGCATACGATTAATCGTTATGGTTATGGATCAGCTTCTGGTAAAATAGGTGTTGTAAGTTCACAAGTTGCTACTGATGCAGATTTCTTAGGCACTGGCCGTAACATGTATGAAATCAAAATGACTAACTCTCATAGTGTTCTACCTGGTATGGGCTTATTACTAAGAAAAGATGGCTCAAATTATATCACTTGCCGAATATTTGATAAAACTAATAGTTCAGTACATGATGAAACAGTTCGTGTAGTTGAAATTGCAGCAGCTTCAGATGGTACTGTAGATTTATCTTCAGATACTGTAGAAGTATATGCTCGTCAATTAGATCCTACAGCTGCTGTTAAAGCAGAGTATACTGGATTAGAAGATATTGTTATGACTCAAAATAATACCATCTTCAATGTTGATCGTTCTGTTTACAAGGCTCTTAACTGTACAGTTGAGGACTTAGAAAGCGAAATAATCACAGAAGAAAAATTAAGAGATATGTCTGACCACGTTGAATTATCTAACTCAGACGGTGCTGTTATTGATTTAGTAGCGTCTAACCACAGAATCATTTCTAGTATCGAGAAACAATTATATCAATTTAAACAATATGATATGGATAGTTCAAAAGGCGAGTTTGGTTTAGGGCGACCTAAAGTTAAATTCGACAACTACTCATTGTTTAAAGATAAGTATTCTCGCGACGCAAATATCTATATGTTAGACACTAAGAAAATCTATGAATTAACTCGTAAAGACTTTGGTTGGTTAACTAAAGGCGGAGCGGCTGGCATCTTAGAGCGTAGAGACGGATCAGAAATCTATGAAGGTATCATGACTAAGTATGCAGATTTAGCGGTTGAGAGCTTTAAAGCTCACGCTGCATTTAAAAATGTTGCGCACGAAGTAGCTACCTCAGAGTAGAAATAAAGGAGCAGCAATGCTCCTTTTTATTTTATTAAAAGGAGGATAAAGTAATGGATATATATCAAGAAAGATATTTAAAACATCAACATAATAAAACAACTAATATGTATAAATTCATTGGAGAAGAGAAACTACATTACACTCCTCAAGAAATAGACACACTATTTAAAATACTTAATAACAGAAGAAGTCAACGAAACTTTACTAAACAAAATATAAAACTTGATGTGTTAAAAACAATAGAGCAAAGTATTGCTTTAAACCCCTCTAGCTGTAATCGAAAAAGTATTTATGGTGTGTGGATTACACCAGAAGGAATAGATCAGTATCTAGTAGGAGCTAAAGTATGGGCACCTAAAGCTAACAGTATACTATTATTATTCGCAGCAAAGGAGGCTTATAAAAGTCCTAATGAAAAAGCTTTTATGCCTTATCTAGATGGAGGCTTCGTAGCGCAAACATTATATTTAGTATGTGAAGTATTGGGTATAGGTGCTTGTTTTATAAACCCTAACCTTGTTAAAGAAAATGCTGAAGAGTTTACATTAATGTATGGTGAAGATTATTTTGTAGGAGCTTTTGCTTTAGGTAACTATGATTATAAAGCAAAGAACCCAAACCTTTAAAGGAGGATTATTTGTGAAAGATATAACTGTTTATACCATTGTATATAACAAATACGGTAAGTTTATAAAAAAATGGGTGAAGATGTTAAAAAAACAAACTGTTGTACCTAATATACTTATAGTTTTAGGACACGATCATGGTGCCGATTTAGATTGGTTAAAGAAAAACAACCTTAATTATATATACTACGATAGTGATAACATGGGGAAACTAAGAAACATAGGCCTACAAGAAATAAAAACCACTTGGTGGTTATATTTTTCAGTCGATGATTTATTATATCCTCACGCGTGTGCTGAAATAGTAAATACTAACGCACCGGCTATATCTATATTATTTGATGTAGAGTCACCTGAAAAAGTAATATCTTACGAACAGCTATCACCTTGTTTTCAATCTTTAAAAGATCTAAGCGAGTGGAAAAAATTTAAATGGGGAGGATATATAGCTCTTAAAAACAAAGATATTAAGTTTAGAGAAGATGTAGAAGTACCTAATATGCTATACCACTTAGATCTATTTAAAGCGGGGATAAAACCCGTGTTTAGTAAATCAAGCTTAGGCTTACACCAACGAAGATTAGACTCTCATCACTATAAATCAGAAAAAAATGGTTCGCGTATACCCATACAAAAAACAATTTCTAAAGAAATATCTAATTATTTAAATAAAACCTTAGGTAATAATCTAAAAAGATTAGTGTGTATCAAATCCTATAAAGACCTTGAGACAAATAGAATTATAGCTAAAGGCCAAATAATAAACTTAGCTTATAAAAGATCTCGAAAACCTCTCACGCTATTTAGAAAAAAAGAACTAATAGATAAAGGAAAAGCTAAAATTGTCTAGTCGACTAGACAGTTTTTTTATGCTATAATAATTAAAGAGGTGGACTATGAACGAAATACTTAGGTTTTACAAGGAGCTTCGGCTTGTCAATATAGGAAATATTTCCACTAGATTACTACGAGAAACTAATGGGGATACTTTTCTAGCTTATAATATTTTAAGAGACACCTACGAAGTACACTCTATTAATTCCTTTAAACATAATAGGATGTCGTGTAATGGAGTAATAGAAGTAGAAAATATTAACCAGGAGTTAATTGAAAATATTAAAGTAAACAATATTAAAAAGTTCGGAGACCAAATCCTTTCTAGACGAGAATACTTGGAAAATTTACTAGACCAACATGATAATTTTAAAGAAGAGCAACTGTATAAAAAAGGACATAAAATGATTAAACAATCATTAGGGAGGGAAATATAAATGACATTAAAAGATTTATATATTAGAGTTAAAGATTCTACTGGCTTAGAAGTTCTTACTGTTAGTGATATGTATACTATGTATCAAAACTGTGCTGCTGATTTAACAAGCAGGGGCTACAGAGAATTTGCAGAGCTTACATACACAGCCAACGAAGAAGACGAGCATACATTTGAAAAAGTTACAGACAATAAATATGTTCTAACATTATTTCCAACAGCTAAAAAAGTATTATACATTAAAATAAAAACTAGCTTAGGAATAATTAAAGCGTATAGACGACCATTAACAGATCCATATATAGATAGCTTAGCATCAGGAAACTCTACGAGATATAACTTCTCGGCGCATAATAACATTCAAGCTATATACTATATTAAAAACAATGTGTGTTATGTTGAATATGTACAGAATGTTGTAGCTGAAGAAATTACAGTGGGTTTATATAAACGTATAGATAGTAATATTGTACCTACAAGCTTCGATTATCTAGATCCTGAAAGCGGAGAGACTATAACTAGTACGGATGTATACCAAACAGCTATATTAGAGACAATAGAGTTACCAATAAGGGAAGAACTACAAGACGTGTTTACACTTTTTGGAATTTATTATTCTTATAACAAAAGATTAAAAGAAGAAGCTATGATTAACAGACACCTTAACAACTATAAATATTTAGTAGAGGATTTACTGCACGAATTAAATTATGAAGACGTATATAATGAAGAAGAAAGTGTGATTGCTACAGATAACCTGGATTCCTAAGGGGGTATTTATATGGCAAGAATAGAGAAAGACAATATACGATTATACGATGAACCCATTACTTATGGATCTTTTACTGGAGGAATAAACAATACTCCTTCAAATGAAAAGATGAGCATCAATGAATTAAAAGATGCTATTAATTGGCATTATAACGAGGGTATATTAGAAAGACGATTAGGTGCTAAAGTATTAGCTACCTTAGATAACTTATTTGATCAAGAAACTTTTGAAGATCTTAACGTTAGTAACTTTCAAAGTGTTTCTATTTATGGAGTTGGGGATAACATTTATGTCATCATGATGATTGATGGCAGAATTTTTTATGCCCAAGTATCTACAGATATTACTTACGCATTAGATGTAGACCCTCAGAATTTAACTGTCTATGAAATAACTATAGATGTACCCGCAGCTAAAGTAGCTGTAGATACCGGAGCAGGTGTATATAATATAACAGGTAGTAAAGAGAATGAATTTGAGGGATTAGTTTTATATACAGATGCCGATGAAATACCCGAAGCACATAATGGGTATGTTTTGAAAATAGATTCTGAATATAAATTAATATTACAAAACAAGAATTTAACCGAGGGTGTGGGTATTAATGATGAGTTTTATCTAGCCTCGGGTACACGAATTATAAAAATATATGAAGAGGATGATGTTTTAAAAGGTGTAGTACTACCTCCAAAAACACCAAGCGGTGGGGAGTATTATAATATAGGCTTAAACAGATTAAGTCCCTACCCACTAACCCTTATAAAAGAAGTGTTTGATGCGTCGCACCCATTCATAAGTGCGATTGTAACAGATAATTTAAATATTTTAAACGCTGCTGAGGATTTAAGTTTTGAAGCAATACTAGACTACCCTTCTGGTAAGACAGCAAACGATTATTATTTTAAGTGGGAATTTATGAGGCTTAATAGTGCTGACGTACCACAAACAGAGTGGATAGCTATCAACAATGGAAGCGCTAGACTCTTTAAAACAGCTGGCTCTAAGGGTTTAAAGAAATTAACAGGAGTAGATGCTGCTTCTTTTGGAGCTTCTGTAGGAGATAAAATTAAAATAAGATGTACATTTACAGAAGACTTTGAACGTGTATCTACCATTGATACAAGTATACAAACAGAGCGTGTACTAGAAGATGTTTATAAAAACTCTAACAGCTCTGGCGGACTTACTATAACAACCGATACCGATTATAAGAAAGATCCCCTACAAAGTTTTGGGGCAACTTTCATTACACTAAGTATAGTAGCAGATATACCAGCAGCTCTACCCGACGATAAATTTCTTAGGATTCACTCATGTAGAAAAGTTATAGCTGATGGATACAACTTAATGTTTTATGATGATAAAGATAATACTGGCGACTGGTATAAGTGTGTTGTAAAACAATATGATTATATAGCAGATAAAGGTAACTTAAATTTTCAAACTAATAAAAACGAAAGACTTATTAAAGTTATAGGCTTTGAAGGGAACATAATAGCTTTTGGATATAATGATCAGATAGGTGGAAACATTAGTATCGTCAAAGGTAATGGTGATGACGTTGATACTGGTGATGGTTATTACTCTCCCTATAGAAGAACAATAGGACACACAGAAATATCTACTGATCACCCTAATAGTGTACAAGTTATTGAAAACAATTTAATTTTTAAATTTAAAGACAATTTTTATATAACAAACTCTAATCAATTAGACTCAGAGCGTATTCAACTACAGTGTGTAAATGATAAACTAAAACACTATACGTGGATCAAAGCCTCAACAGAAGAGTTTGATGAGATGACTATGCCACAAATGCCTAACGTTTATAATAATAATTTATTCCCCAACACTCCATATGAGCGTAGACTATATACTGAAGTTACAGAAGATTACTATGGGGTTATTTACCCTGCGCAAAATCTAAGATGGAAGATGTATTTTAAACTACCTATTAGATATGAGGACGACCCTAAAACATACTTCCCTTGGATAAGAGATGTTAGCGATAAAGCATTTAATATTATTGGAAGGATATATATACAAGGATTAAGTACTATGGTTACATCTACAGGAGAAATTATAAACTTTACAGATAACACTTACCAGGATCTAGGGGTAGATGGATACCCATCTATTATTGAAACAAAAGCTTTTGATCTAAACTATCCTAAGTTTATAAAATTCTTGCGAAATCTAAATATATACTACTATAGAGATTTTTCTCAAGAATTTACACTAACAGTACATTTAAAAAACGAACATGGTGTTGATGTATATGGTACTAAGTATACAGCTTCACATGAATATCAAGAGGATGAAGAACAAAACACCACAATAGATAGAATAAACTACAGCCCTACAGAAGCTATTGATCAAGAATTATTAATAGCAGGGCAGACAAGTTTAGGAGAAGCTATTTTAGGAGACCAACCAAGCTATATATCAAAAGTTTTTACTCCTATCAACATGATACCGTTCTTATCGGTATCAGTTAGACTACACATAGGTGACACTACAAATGTTATATTAGGATCATTAGGGTTTAATTTTGTAACTGGAGGATTACCAGATATTTCAATGGGTAATTATTATCCAGACATCATTAAATTATAAGGAGGGTTACAATGAGCACGATAGACTTAATTAATAACTTACAATTACCAACATATGTAGATGGTAAATCTGTACCAGCACTGCAGTTAAATTCAGCTAATGCTATTTTTAAAGCAGCTATTGAGGTGCTAAGAGATCGTATAGATTTCATTCGTGCATACGATGGTGGAGAAACTTATGCGGATAGTGGAGATATAGTAGATAACATAGGGGCTACTTATAAAATATTAAATTTCATAAGAGACGCTAAAGCTCTTACCGTATCACAAGGTGTTGACTTAGCTTCTTTGCAAACACGTATAGGTAATTGGAGCAACTTATATACTAGTGATTTTAATAGTGTTGTAGCTACACTTAATAGTTTAAATACTAGAATAGCTTTTAATAATTCTAGTGTTATTACACTACAAGGTATTTTAGATGGTGTAACGACAGGTGTTATTGAAGATTTAAAAAACGATATAGATGATATACAGCAAACTTATTCTAAGAAAACAGAAGTGACTACATCACTATTAGATTTAGCTGGTGTAGGAAGAACAACTGAAACGATAAGAAGTAACGCTGTAGCCATTGCTAACTTACAAACTGATATAACTAATTATGCAATTACTGATGCTTATATAGAAGAAGAAGATATTGTATTTAAAAGAAATGATAATGTTACATTTAGATTAGTAGGAGCTACTCAGGATATCCAAGGTCCAACAGGACCAACTGGACCTACAGGACCAACAGGAGCTACAGGAGCAGACTCAACAGTAACAGGACCAACTGGACCTACAGGACCTACAGGATCAACAGGCTCTACAGGACCATTACCAACAGCAAGTGCTACGGCACCTACGAACCCTTCTACAGGAGATCTATGGGTAGATATAAATGCTGATGCGTTACCAGGACCAACGGGTCCAACAGGACCTACTGGAGCAGACTCAACAGTAACAGGACCAACTGGAGCAACAGGACCAACAGGAGCACAAGGTATCCAAGGTCCAACAGGTCCACAAGGTACTCAAGGTATACAGGGTACTCAAGGGGTAACAGGACCAACAGGTCCAACTGGACCAACAGGAAACACTGGGCCCTTGCCAACAGCAAGTGCTACTGCACCTGCTAGTCCTGTCACAGGAGATTTATGGGTAGACATAAATGCTGATGCATTGCCCGGACCTACGGGACCAACAGGACCTACTGGAGCTACAGGAGCAG
This sequence comes from PVC group bacterium, assembly GCA_003565035.1. Classification (GTDB taxonomy): domain Bacteria; phylum Verrucomicrobiota; class Kiritimatiellia; order SS1-B-03-39; family UBA6053; genus PXAS01. The sequence continues at coordinate 32,760 of PXDP01000189.1, forward strand.
ACTCAACAATAACAGGACCAACTGGACCTACAGGACCACAGGGTACACAAGGTATTCAAGGTACTCAAGGGGTAACAGGACCAACAGGTCCAACTGGACCAACAGGAGCTACAGGAGCAGACTCAACAGTAACAGGACCAACTGGACCTACAGGTCCACAAGGTACTCAAGGTATACAGGGTACTCAAGGAGAAGAAGGACCGACAGGTCCAACAGGTCCAACAGGACCAACAGGAGCAGACTCAACAGTAATAGGACCGACAGGTCCAACAGGACCAACAGGACCAACAGGAGCAGACTCAACAGTAATAGGGCCGACAGGTCCAACAGGTCCAACAGGTGCTACAGGACCTACAGGTCCAACTGGACCTCAGGGCGAAGACGGTCCAACCGGAGTTACAGGTCCAACAGGACCTCAGGGAACCCAAGGTATCCAAGGAACTCAAGGAGAAG
>PXDP01000292.1 GCA_003565035.1 PVC group bacterium
GCGAATTCACCACGTGTGAAGCTGTCAAACCCCCCAGTAATCGTGCGCGCCAAAGAAAACCAGTCAAGACGGCCATATACGTCCAAATGTCCTCCGTAACGGCGGTGGCAGGCGAGTTGCAGCTCATCAGGAATGGACAATCGCCCACGACCCATATCGACAAACATAATTCTGCGCTTATTCAGAGAGCCCTCTTTACTGGCGTAATGATTGTTGATTGAAGGGTCACCATTTGGTACAGCATCAGGCAAGTCATGAAGAGATTCCCCAATCGTCGGCCACCGCGAAGGGGTTAATGCAATGGGCCCAGAGTAGCGGCGGGAGAACGGTTCTAGTATGCTCACTATCAGAATACGGTGCCGAAGCTGGGGCACTCCAAAATCTGCTGAATTCAAATCGTGTCGGAAGGTGACGAACCCGATTTTTTCAAGAAGCTCAATATACTTTTTAAGAATGTGCGCTCCTCTGGGCGAATCAAGATAGGTGACATTCTCTAGGACAACAGCAGAGGGTTTTTTTGGTAGAGCCGAAATAATATCCGCATACCGAAGCACAAGATTATTTCTCCCGTCATCGTCCTCACCTCTGCGCTGCTGTGAAAATCCCTGGCAGGGTGGCCCACCAACAATCACGTAGGGCTGTTTGGTTGCCAAAGCTTGTGAAATGCGCTCAACTATTCCGGTGCTAGTTACGTCTGATACCTCCGCCTTACATTCGAGGTTACCGTTAAAGGTATTAACAGCCGACACATCAGAATCAAAAGCGTAAAGCGAATCGAACCCCGCCGCACCAAATCCGAGAGACAGTCCACCGGCCCCACAAAAGGCATCAACAAGGCCAATTCCAGGTTTTTGGTCCATTCTTTTCTTTGGCTTTTTACTTTCCGGTATCGGTAGCTTCGTGTTTTTCGGATGATTAAAAAAATCAAGGACATGCCAAGCAACACATCGAGAAAATGCAGGTGGCACCGCCTCACCAATTTGGCGGTATTGGTTCACGAATGGACCTTCAAAAGAAAATTCTTGTGGAAAGCCTTGTAGAATTGCTGCCTCGCGGACACTGATATTGCGGTGCTGTTCAGGGGGGAGAAATCTGCCACATGAAGGCGTGCTGCTTTTGGCGGTAATTGTTACGGAAGGTGTGTCCCAACGGAGTCGACCATAAACATCAGTGAAGCCCGGCGTAGCTCCTTTGTCGACTTCGCTGTGGCACCGGAGCTGAAATCCTGGCGGGAGGGCCCTTCTGTCTCCACCATCTGGGGGGATATGCTTGATCAGTTCCAAGATACGATTAACATGAGAGGGTGCGCGATGAAAAGGGTCTCGTTCATCGCATTCTCCGGCCTCCAGCGGGTTCAAATGCCCAATCGCTTGCCGAACCGTCAGTGGATTATCTTCTGGCAATACTGGTTGTGGCATCGAAATGGTGTCTCCTCGCGCGCCAAGAACAACCGCGCGCATTCGCTTTTGCGGTACCCCATATCGACTGAGATCAAGAATATCTTTGGTAAGATTGTACCCAGATTTTTCCAGTATCTTCGATGCGTGGGAAAAATACCCGGCAAAGCGGCCTTTGAGTATCTCTGGCACATTCTCCATGACCACCGCGTCTGGTAGAAAATGCTCGCAGAGAGTTGCAAACGCTACGGCGAGATCATTGCGCGGATCGTCACGGTCATCCTTTTTTCTGTGGGCACTAAAGCCCTGACATGGCGGACAACCGATGAATACGAGTGGCCGGAGGGATTCAAGAGGGCCTACGCCCAACAAGTCAGAAAGACTCTTGGGATCATCAGCAAACGACCTGATATCTCGGCATACAGTTGGTGCCCCTATGTTGCGCTCATATGTAGCGAGAGCAATTTTATTGATGTCGATTCCTCCGAGGATGCGATACGCAAAATGGCTCTGCCGCGTGTTCGCGAACCCCCAGCTCATTCCTCCACATCCACAGAAAAAATCGACCACGTATACCAAGTTTGGCTTCGGAAGTTTCTTTGCGTAGGCGAGTTGGTTCCCTTTGATTAATTCAGCTGGCGTTGTCGTAATTTTCAACTGCTTCTCTGAGTCGTTGGCCCGTGAGCGCTTGCCAGTCTTCTTTTGTGCTTTTTGGCTGACCATTGATGAGGATTTAACGTTGGATTTTTTCATGCGTCGGGTGCCATTTGGTTTTCGCATCCAAGCCCGTCGCTGTAGTGGAATTTGCCGTCATCGGCTTTGGTTTTCGCGAGGATCCGGAGGCAGTCGGGATGCTGCGTGCTGTAGAAAAGCTGATCGGGGTGGGCGACGATACAGTCCACGTGGTCGATCTCAATGATCGCTTTCCGGATGTTGTCTTCGCCTGACTGGTTTGAAGACATGCCGCCATTGAAGAAGGCAAAGCCGAGCATACCCTGCGGGGTGTGGTCTGCGCCGAAGTTTCGTAGCAAAGCTGTCGGCTGTCGAATACGCCTTGCCGCTGGTGGGCAAAAGCGGCGATTTGTGGGCCTTGCGCGGCTATTGGGTTTGGTTCTGGCTGGACCATGAATGGGCGTGGGGTGGAAAAGAGGTTTGCTACCCACCCGGCCCACGGCAACCCCCGCCATGGCCACACTCCCCTCAAAACAGTCGTCAACCATCTGTTTTTTCAGCGATTTCAAGGTGTACGCCCGTGTATTCTTGCAGCACTTCATATACCAGCTTCCTCCAGCGGCTCCGGTACATACTCCCGCTTCAGCGGCATCATGCCCTTGTACTTTGCGTTAAATTCTGCTTTTTTCATGCTACAAGTCTCTGCACGGATTTTCACACCATGCAAGCCGAAACCCATCAAACCAGCCAAAAACAAACCACAAACCACCCCAATTTTGCCTTGTAAAAGCCCCCCGAGGGCTCCGCCCGTAGGGTGGGGGGGCTTTTTCAAGGCAAAATGGGGTTCTCCACAACCGCATCCACGCCCAACGTTCCCTCCACCCTCGGCGCTTCCTACCGGGTCCACGGCCTTTCCTTTTCGTTACAGCGTTACCCCTCTTCAATGAAAGGCGTCGATTGTTAAAACATAACAATAGTCCGGTTAAAGACGATGCTTCGTTGCACGCCGAATCGACATCATTTCCCTTGACCCCATCCAAATTCACCGCAATAATGTCAATTGTGAAATATTTATCAACATTTTTAGCTGTATTGACCTTATTCTGTGGACTTCAGGCGTTCGGAGAACCAAAGTTCGTTGACTACCTGCCACTTGAAAATGGGGCTGCTTTCCATTATCGGGGATATTTCCGAGGCAACACCTCAGAATCTATTCGTGTTATGCAATCTCACACGACAGAACACGGAATTTCGGGATTTCATTTTACTGACCCCGAATCCGGTTCGGAATTTAGCTTGATGATGTCTTTTGCTGGCTTTTGGGGGATGGGCATAATTATTCGCGAAAACGATACCCTGAAAATTATCCCGCATGACGTGTCTGCGGATACAAAACCAACTCCCATTCTTCCAGATAAACTTGAGGTCGGAAATCATTCGGTTTTCATGAATGGCGTGGGACGACCACACGTGGTGAGTGTGGTTGGGTTTGAAGCCGTCACGACACCTGCGGGTACTTTTGAGAATTGTTTGAAAATTAGAGTAGCGGAAGTCATGACGGATAATAGTCAAAGTTCGGACGTAAATTCAACTTACCTTTGGTTTGCAAAAAATGTCGGGATCGTCAAACAACACTATAAAACGGGGCGTGTCGATGAATTGGCGTCTTATCGGTTGGATGCGGGTTTCGATATCGTGCAGGGCCGGTTTGCCCCACGTTTCAGAGATTGGGTGAATGAGCACGGGGTGTCTATCCACGCTCGTTTCAAAGACGGATCCTACCACCAGGGCACTGTTCAACTGGAGTCGCAAAACGGCCAAACCGGTATTGTCACTATAGAAAGCTTGTCCGCAATCGACGAAGAACAAGTGAAGCATTACTTTATGGAAAGGGGGCGGAATTTTTTTATACATGGCCAGGAATATCAATTTGGTGAGAACGTGGGCCAAAGTTTCTCAAATGCTGTTGAATTGTACCGCCGTTCATTTCAGTATGGAAATATTCAGTCGGCTTTCTCGCTTGGTCTATCCTACTCGCAAGGTACAGGCGTTTCAAAGGACGATGAAAAAGCACGTGAATATTACAGGTTTGCGGCTAGTGCGGGGCATACAGGGGCTCAGGTAAACTTAGGGTTGTTGCTTGATTTAGGCAGGGGAGGTCCTGCAAATCGGGACGAAGCAGTTTTTTGGTACAGAAAAGCTGCAGAAAAAGACAATCCCACGGCTTTGAATAATTTGGCGGTCGTTGAAAGTACAAGAGGTAACAGGGTTCTGGCCGTTGATTATTTTCTCAGGGCTGCGGAAATTTACATTAGAAGTGGGGACCGTTCTAACACCTTGCGTATTGTGGATCGCCTGATTGAAATTAGAGCGAATCAGGAGGCAAATGAAATCAGGGCTAGGATTGACAGCAGAGACTCTCCTCCGGCCACAACTCCGTCAAGACGTGAATCTGCTTCCATGGGGACCGGATGGTTTATATCCCCCAGGCATGTCGTGACTTGCCAGCATGTCATTTCCGGCCATGAAAACTACTCCATCAGAATCAGGGGGGCCGAAGCGCCTGTACCTTTGCGCCTGGTGGTTTCCGACCGCCAAAACGATATCGCCGTGCTCGAAATCATTCCCGAGGATATCCGTTCTGACCACGTCTTGCGACTTGCCACCAAGAACCCAAGCGCCGGCGACCGGATTTTCACGATAGGTTTCCCCCATCCCGACCTCATGGGCTTTGACCCGAAATTCACCGAAGGTTCCATCAGTTCTACCTCTGGAATACGCGATGACCCTCGAACACTGCAAATCAGCGCCCCTGTGCAGTCCGGGAACAGCGGAGGGCCCCTCGTGGGAGCGGATGGAGCAGTTGTTGGATTAATCACATCAAAGCTCGCAGCCGCCAGAATCTTTGAATACACGGGCGACTTGCCTCAGAATGTCAACTACGCCGTGAAAATCCCCTACCTGCGCCTGCTCCTCGATACCCGGGAAATCCCTTACACGTCCCTGCCAGCCGACACACCAGTACCAGAACGGGCCGAAAGTATCCGCAACACCACCAACGCCATCGGAATCATCATCGCGGAATAGACTCACCAAACCCCCGCACCAGTCCACCGCCGAGGGTTGCCTATGAGCAATGTCAGGTAACACCTATCACTGCTGATGCCGGAGGACTCAGCCATCGATGCGCGGGGGGCGTTTTTCATGGCTGAAATCTCTTGCCTACTCTCGCAGGTTCACGGATACTCACACCATGTCGGAAATTGAAAATTACACGGAATTCAATAAGGCCCTTGTAGTCAAAGGGAAAACAGTAATCCAGAAGCTTGGCCTCGGCGATCTGGTGAGAATTTCAAACTGGTCGGGTTCTGAGGATTTATGGTTAGTGTCTCTCACTAAGCACAGAAAGCTGATTAAAAGAAAGTATGGGGTTGAAAGAGACCTCAGCTTCCAAATCGGTGGGAGGGATGTCGGCCTCAAGGAACTCGAAAGCATCACTAATTTCAAGCTCTTAAAATCTAAAAAGCGCATCTCCCATTCGCTTGAAGAAGAAAAAGCGAAACTGGAAAGCAACATCCGAGCAGTGTTTGCCAGCTCCGGGAATCTGGGGGACTTCATCCGACTGCATTCCACCCCACCAGAGAATGATTTTCCGTTGAAAGGTTCCCTGACAGAACGGATCATCGAGATCCCGACAACCTCCTTTGTAGCTGCCTACGACGACCTATGCGCGCGTTACCGACAGAGGTACGATGAAGACTTCGAGGACTTCAACACCGGCGTGGCATACACGGAAGAAAGCTACAAGGTATTCGTGCGCCAACGGGGCTGGGAGATCCTGAAGAGCGCGAAGTGGGGTCACAAACACATTGGCACCGGTCGCATTGCCTCGACAATCCGAGAGATAATCGAGATCAATGAAGGGAAAGGCTTTCGAAACAACATGGTCCAATGGGAGGCCAAGCAGGGCCCCATGAGCCGTTCGCACCGGCGCATTCTCGACGCGATGGATGACCCCGCACGTCTGGAGAAGCTTGAATCCGCGTTGTTTGCCCTATACTGCACCGATCAAGACGAAGCACAGGTTTTCACCGACTTGGTTGGCGTTGTGGGGGCCCGATACGATGTCCTCGCCTACCTGTTCTATGTTAAAGACCCCACCCGATTTCTTCCAATTTCACCGACAAATTTCGAGAAAGCTTTCCGGCAACTGGGGGTCCCACTCCAGCTGTCTGGCCTTTGTTCATGGGAGAACTACCAAGATTACATCGCCCGCATCCGTGCCACACAACGCCGCCTCACAGTCTTTGGCCATCCGGGATGCCAGTTGATCGATGCCCATTCGTTTTGCTGGATGCTTGCCAAAATCCCCTCTGTAAAAGATGTCGAACCCACAATCGATCCTGTTAGACTGACGGGAACCGTACAACCCGCACCGTCAAAGATCCCGCCGACAAACGAAAACACCTCGATTACCATCAAGACACCAGAGGATTATTTGAATGAGCAGATGCGCCGAAATCAAATCGGCATGAAAGCCGAGGCCATCGTCATCAACGCCGAGATCGCCGAACTCAAGGCTGCGGGGCGCGAAGACCTGGCCTGCAAAGTAAAAGACGTGAGCAGGAAAGTCGGTTTGGGTTACGACATCGAATCCTTCACCATTGATGGCAATCCCAAGCGAATTGAAGTCAAATCAGCATCGGAGGCCAAAGATGTATGGCAATTTTACCTGTCTGAAAACGAACTGGACAAAGCCACCCGGATTGACGGTTACGTTTTCGCCCTCGTCCGGAATCCGGAATCCCAACCCCCGAAAATCTGGGAGTTTGACGGTCACTCTATCAAAAATGCGACCCTGCGCCCTACCAACTATCACGTATCAATCGTTCGTGTAGAATAGCTCAACACCCCCTCGAATTTACCGAGTAGAGACAAGCGAAAACCACCACGACGCAACGCCAAGCCACCGCAGTTAGTTCCCCACGAGCAACATCCGGCCTGACCCATCCCGTTCCAAGGCCACATCCCATCGGCCAGACGTTGCTCCTGGGCAACTCCAAGGAAAAGACCCCTCCAGCCCAAAACCCAACCTTCAAATTGAATGCGGTTTTTACGCAACGGATCCCGAATGCAAACACACCCCGAATCGGGCGCGTTCACCCCTGAAGGGCAGGGGGCCCCAATGCTCGCCACCCCCAACGACCCCCGCACCCCGAAGCGGGTGCCTTCACCGTAGCCCGGGGTTGACGCGACAGCGTCCACCCCGGGTTTTGCCCAAAAAACACGGTGCAGTCTGAAGGACTGCTTCACCCTGCGGCATACCCCGTATCCCATATCCAGTGAGCCTGTGAGCGAGTATCCCATATCCCATATCCGCGCCCCCCGGGCGCTAAACTCCCGCCGCCAACTCCCGCAACCGCGCTTTCTCCGCTTCCGACGCCGTCCCCGCCGCCAGTTTCGCCGCCAACGACGCCAACTCATCCTCCGGACGCGGAGCCTCCCGCTTGCCCGTCAGCACCTCCGGCATGGCCCCCAGCAAAGCCTCTTTGAACGCCTCACGCCCTGGGCGGAAGTAGTGCTTTAACACCACATCCACCGTCGCATGGCCCGTCACACGCCGCACCAGCTCCATGGGGACGCCGGCCGACAGCGCCAGCGTCACGAACGTGGACCGCAGCGCGTGCCAGTCCCGCACGCTCGCCGCCCGTTGGCCCTTCTCCCGGCTCACCTGACTCGTTTCCCGCACCTGGTCCTTCACCGAACCCCCGTTCACCGGCATGAAGGTTTTTCCAATCGACTCCTCAACCCGTTTCAGGTCCGTGGACACCGTCGCCTTCGGAATTCCCGTCTGCTTCACAATCGCCCGAACCGACTCCCCGTCCGCATACCGACTGAAAACCTCCCGCATCCGCTCCCGGCGCTTCTCCGTGGACACCCCGGTTTCAATCGCCGCCAGCCCTTCCTCCAGCACCTCGTCCGCCCCGCAGTGATTCTCCGGCACCTCTGCCTTTACTTCACCAAACGCCTCCGCCACCAGCTTTTTAAATCGCCAGGTCAGCCCGTCCGGATTTTTCGAATACATCTCCTCCGCTTCCGGAAACACCAAATCCCCGTCATGCTTTTGGCCCTCTAGGACTTCCCGAAGAGCCGGAAAAATCGGCACCTCCACATCCGCACCCGTTTTCGAGGTTTTCACCATCAGCACCCCGTCATCCAAATCAACCGACTCCCATCGCAGTCGGCACACATCCCCACGCCGCAGACCCGTGCAGGCCGCCGTCACCACCAGCGGATAAAGAAAGTCATCCCCCTTCGCCGTCTCCAACAACACCCCCAGCTCCTCCGCCGAGAACGGTTTCCGGTGCACCATCGTCGATTCCGCAGCCGACCGACGCCCCACCAGCTCCCCGAACGGATTCGACGCCCCCACAGGCAGGAACCGTTCAAAGGACTTCTTCAGCAGCTTCACATGGTCCCGAACCGTCTTCCGCGCATACGCGTCCTGCAAGTCCGCAAGGTACACCTCCGCGTCTTCCTTGGCCACCTCGTACATAAACCGCACACCGTCCTTTCTCTCTTCCATGAACGAGCGGAACCGCCTGAACGCCGCGTCACAGCTTTTCAGGTAGGCTTCACTTGCAGGCGTATCCCGACCCATCGACCGCCACCGCGCCTCCAGATCCGCCAGAAGCACATATTCCACCGACCGACCCGTCTTCGACTCAATCAGCCGTTCCGTCAGATGTTCCGCCCGACCCTTCCGCCGCGCCTCATTCTGATGGACTTCCAAGGCCGCGATGGCCTTCAGCCGCGACCGCTCAAACGTCGCGTCACCGGGCTTCCGCAAACTGCCCGAATCTGGAGGCGTCCCCCGTATATCCACATTCAGGTTCACAACCTTCCTTTTCCCGTCCGCATCAACATACACCCCGTACCAGAAAGGCCGGAAAGAACCATCACGCTGTTTTTTCATCATAAGTGGCATAACAAGTCTCCTTTTGAATCAACTAGAATCACTATACATAAACCGGGTCACACATGCAAGCAAAAAACACCCACAAACGCACCCACAGCACATTATACAAAAACAAAACACAATATTTAAAGGCAAATACAAAAATTCACGCATGGCTCATAACCTGAAGGCCGCAGGTTCAAATCCTGCCCCCGCTACCATTTTAACCGGTCTTTAGACCGGTTTTTTTGTGCCATGAATTATACAGTTTATATCATCCAAAACCCTCGAAATCGTATATACATCGGTTTATCTGAAGACCCTTATAAACGCCTTGAAGACCATAATGCAGGGGTTTCGAAATGGACAAAGGGCAAAGGCCCTTGGACCCTCATATGGACCCGGGAATGCAAATCTCTTGGTGAAGCCAGAAATCTCGAAAACCTTCTGAAACGACAAAAGGGAGGTTCTGGGCTCTGGAAAATCACGGGTCTGAAGCAGCCAGGTAGCTCGTCAGGCTCATAATCCCGCGACTGCGGGACCGCAGGTTCAAATCCTGCCCCCGCTACCATTTTACCCGGTCGAAAGACCGGGTTTTTTATATGACCGGAACGAATATGCGGGCTCATAATCCCGCGACTGCGAGACCGCAGGTTCAAATCCTGCCCCCGCTACCATTTTAC
>PXDP01000061.1 GCA_003565035.1 PVC group bacterium
CTTCGCTTGCCGTATCCACGATCAAATTTCCGTTCCTGTTGATAAACTCTCCGTCAATATGCCCTACGAAGATCGTATTCTGGAGGGTAAGCGTGCCCTCATTGTGGATATTGCTGTAGACCGGTTGTACCAGGGTGACGTGCCGCAGTTCCAATTCACCATTGTTGCCGATATAAAGCGTTTGGCCAATCTCGGATGTGTGATCAACAAAGGTGCTGTTGACCACCTCTCCGTCACCATCATCAGCGACAAAAAGGGCTCCACCTACGTCCCTCCCCCGGTTCCCGGTGAAGGTGCTGGCCGTGACCATGAAATCGCTCTCACTGAAAATCACCCCGCCCTGTCCGGCTTCATTGTCAGCAAACGTGCTTTTGCTCAAGCGGACTTCCCCGCTGCCATAGATCACGCCCCCGAGTGAGACAGCACGATTGTCCTGAAAATCACTTTCTGAAATGGAAAGCAGGCCGGTTCCCACTTGGGCAATCGCTCCCCCGAAACGGGATTCATTTTTTAGAAACGTTGAGTTGTGGATGGTCAGGGGATTTTCGGAGGCATTGTAAATGGCCCCTCCCTGGGCACCTATATTTGTCTCGCTAATATTCTCCTTGAAAAGCGAATCAGCGATGGAGAGGCTACCGGCATCGGCATTAGAGATTGCGCCCCCGTTCCTGCCAGTCAGATTGAATTGAAAGAGGGAAGAATGAACACTCAACTCACCTGAATTCCAAATGGCTCCGCCCTCTGCTTCACCACCGGAAATTCTATTGTTTTCCAAAATCATATCCCGCAGGGTAAGGGTTCCGTCATTCCGTATTCCGCCACCAAGATCCGAATCACTCCCATCGCTCACCGTAAACGCCTCCAGCGTGACTTCGGCATCTTCCGCAATGCGGAAAACCCGGCTGGCTTCATCGCCGCTGACCGCCAACGTCCCCGCCCCCGGCCCTTCAATCGTCACTTCGCTGGAGATCACCAGCTCTTCGCCGTTCAAGGGGATGGTGCGGGCGGTGCCATCGTGGAAATTGACGGCTCCACCCGCATCGGTATCCGAGAAAGTAATCGTCTGGGGCCCGTCCAAGGTCGCCGCATAGGCGAGCGCCTCCCGCAGGCTGGTTTGGCCATCGGTGGGATCGACCACATCGTCAGTCGTGGTCACAATCAAGGAAGGTTGTTCAACAAAAGGCTCCAGCATGGAGACGCGGAAGCCAAAGTTGCCGAGCGCGTTGGTGGCCGCGCTGTCGTTCCGGAGCGAGGACTGGAGGGTGAACGAAGTGTCGAACGAGCCGCCCCGCACCCCTCGGCTGGTGCTGACCAAAATTCCATCATTCCACTCCCAAGTGTTTCCCGATTGGTCAAACGTTCCATAATAGGAACTCGCTGCTTCATAAGCGCCTACCGTCGTTACTGTACCCACCGCGTTGTCATAGTTTGCGCTGTTCGTATCGGAATCATTCGGGGTTATTGCATTCGGCACCAAGTTAGTCTGGGTCGCAAACAGCGAATACGATCCCCCTTCTTCAGGGTTGAAATACGCCGCCTTATACCATTCATTTTCACTCGTGACGGCAAATACCGTTTGTTCAGAGGTATTTCCGAGATCTGGATCATACCAATTGTTTGCCCGGGTGATCGTGTTGTTGGTAATCCCATCCGCCGCAAGGGTGTAGGCCCCGTCTTCCGTAGTTCCGGGTCCCTGCGCTCCGGTCGGTTGACCATTCGTCAGCCAATTCGTGAAACGGGCCGCATTCCAGAAAGAAACAAAGTTCACCGGCATATCTCCCATACTCTCCCCGGCATTAAATCCGGATCCCGTCCGGATCGTGTAGGTGTAAGGGTCAGACTCCGTTCCGGAACCATTCCGGGTGATTCCGCCATGCACACTGCTCCCCATGTTGGTGTTGTAAAGTCCGTGCGTATCCACCCCCGCCACCGCGTTTAAAAAGGCCGCGTATTGGGCATTGGTCACCGGGTATTTCCCGATTTGATACGCGTAGTTCACCTGACCGAATCCGTCCCCGCCCCCTCCACTATGGTCCCGGTTCTCTTCATTCTGCGCATCATTCCCCGCATCACCCACCGGAACGGTTTCGATTTCAATCGGCCCCGGAATGACCCGGATCGTTCCCGCCGGGGCGATGTTTTGGCGATCCAGCTGAAAATAAAGAGTCCGGCCATCCAACGTTGCCAAAAACACTTTTCTCTCGACATACGTGCTGGCAAAGGATTGCAACTCATCGTTTCCAGTGATGGTCACCGTTGCCGACAAAGGACCAGAAGAGAAAAGATTATCCAATTTACCAACCGAAATGAACAAGGAATCCGCAACGGGTGCAACCTCGACCCTCGAACTGAATGTGGGAGAAAAAAGAACTGAATCGCCCTCGGCTGGGCTGCTCAAAACATTGCCGGAAATTGTTGCCCCCCCCGACCAGTCGTTCAAACCAACCCGCACTGAAAATTCTTCAAATTGGTTCACCTCAATCTCCGGCGATTCATAGGACCCGGTCAGGTACAATTTCTCGGTGCGCATGTCGATGACCAGTTCGAGCTGGGAAGCCTCCGTGACCGCGAGGGCCCGGCTGACCAGCTCGGCCGCGTTCCAATTGTCATCGCCCCCCTGGGTGGCGGTGATTACCACGGTGCCGGGCCCGGTGAAGGACAGTTGGTTGCTATCCGTGATTGTTCCCGGGCCGTCGGTAACCGTGAAACTGACCGGCAGCTCCGAACTGGCAGTCGCCTCCAGGGTCACCGTGTCGTCGGTGGTCTGTTCGGCGATGGGATCGAAAGTGATGGTTTGATCGGCTTTTTCGATTTCCAGGGTGTCAGTTGCTTCACCTTGAAAAATGTCGTCATCAATGGTGGCGACCACACTGTAGCTACCCGCCGCGCTGGGGGCCTCGGTATCACCATCGTAGGTCACAACGACATCAAGGTCCGCCGGATCAGTGGTGAAGGAAACCGTCTTCGGGGTACCGTCGAAGGTTTGGGTCAGGTCTGCGGCGGTCAGTGCCACCGTTGCGGGAGCTTTGGTGACGGTAAAGGTGCGCATCACTGGACCGGTTGAAAACCAATTGTCATCGCCCACCTGAAAGGCCGACACGGCCACGGTGCCTGCGCCGGTGAAGCTCAATTCGTTCCCGGTGAGCGTGGCCGGACCGGTCACAATGTAGCTCAACGGGAGACCGGACGAAGCGGTGGCATTCAAGGTCACGGTGTCGGTGGTGGTTTGATTGGCAATGGGAGCAAAGGTAATCGTCTGGATGCCGCGGGTAATTACCAAGGTGCCGATAGCACCGCCGATCTCAGCACCGTCGTCAACAAGAGCGACCACGGCGTAGCTGCCGACCTCGCTCGGTGCGGTGCTCGAACCGTCGTAGGTGAGCGTCACGTTCCGCCCTGCCGGATCGGTGGTCACCGTGGCGGGCTTGGAGTTGCCATCGAAGCTTTGACTCAAATTGCCCAAAGTGATCGTTACTGTCGGTTCGGCTTCGAAGGCGCCAATATCCGGTGCGAATGCCTGCGGACGCGCGATGCCGCGCTGGTCGGCGTCGATTCCGTCTACCGCTACCCCGGCAAAAAGGGCCGGACTGCCAGCCAGCAGGGCGTGGGTTGGCGTGGGGCCGCCGTTATTTTGTAGAGGGCCCAACACTGGATTCAGCGGTTCGGCCACGGTGCCGACCTGATCAGACGAGCCCCATCCGCTGGAGAATCCCCGCACACCAATGAGGTTATGTCCACCACTGTCGAATTGATTTCCCGCATCCGCGTCCTCCGGACTACCCCCAGAATTACCGGCAATGATTGATCCCCGGATAAAAACACTGTTAGAATCACCCGAAATGATTCCTCCGGGGCCGTTTTCGGCTGAATTCTGCGTAAAGGTACTGTTGATGATGGTTGCGGATGGGACAAACGCAGCCCCTGAATTGCTGAATGCTCCAGCAGTCAAGTCGGAGTGGTTTCCTGAAAACGTGCTGTTTTCAATCAGAACAGTTCCAGAGTCATTGAAGAGGCCGCCTCCGGGGCGGATGGACCGGTTTCCGGAAAAGGTGCTCCCTTGAATTGTAAGTGAAGCATTGAGAGTGTTAAAGACGCCTCCACCCCTCGATGTTTGACTACTCGTCAGGTTGTCCGCAATCACCATCTCCAGCAGGGAAAGCGTTCCTTCGTTGAGCATCCCGCCACCATCACTCTCACTGACTTCTCCATCTCGCACCGTAAAGCCGCTCATCGTCACCTCGGTGCCGGCATTGATTTGGAATACCCGACTACGCTCATCTCCACTGACCGCGAGCAAAGCCGCTCCCGGCCCTTCAATCGTCACATCGCTGGAAATGACTAATTCTTCACCATCGAGCGTGATGGTCCGTTGATTGCCGTCGTGGAAGTTGATGGCTCCACCGGCATTGGTGTCGGAGAAGGTAATGGTCTGCGGACCGTCCAAAGTGGCCGCGTAGGCGATCGCTTCGCGCAGGCTGGTTTGGCCGTCCGAAGGGTCTACGACATCCTCATCGGTGGTTACGATCAGGTTATTCGATTCAGCAATGACCCGAATGGTCCCCGCTTGCCCAGTTACTGGTGATAGACCTTCACTTACTTGATAAAAGTAAAGCCATAACCCGGACCCGTCCAAGTTGATCAAGGAAGATTTCTCTCCGGCGGAAAAATCGGCGAAGGATCGTTTCTCCCCACTTCCTTCGAGAAGAATGGTGGTGGTTTGTTCGTCTGGATAATATGCAGTCAGATTTCCCACTTCTGACCGAAATTTTTCCTCCACTTCCGCCTTAAATTCAAGTTCGTTAGGCGTTGAGGCGATCCAACCACCTCCGATAGGCCCCGTGGCACTGCTCGTAAAAAAAGGACCACTGACGGATTCGTTTAATACTTCAAAGATTTGACTTGAGTTAGCAGGATTCCTATTCAAAAGGAAGAACTCGGTTGGTAAAGATTCCGGCGCGATCACAATATTCGGCGATTCATAGGACCCGGTCATGGATATTTCCTCGGTGCTCATGTCGATGACCAGTTCCAGCTGGGCAAGGAGAGTGAGCGGGGAGAAGAGAGCGCAGAGCAAGAGCGCGCGGAAAAGAGAAGTGGATGATTTCAAATATTTCATAGGGGAGAATTAGGGGAAGGGCCTATCCGGAAGGCGCAGAAATAAAACAGGATCAGAAGAGCGGTCTCAGATGGACAATTTTAACCCATAGTTGCAATCAATGAAATAGCGAGGGATAATCCGCAATAACTTTAATATTTTTATGCATATTTCATTTCATACGAAATTGCACTTTGAAGAAAACCTTCGGAAATATTTAACGCAAAACCTTGCAAAAGAAGCATTAACATTTATTATCTCCATTGCATTCCCAAGCAGAAATGCTGATATCTCTATATCGACACCAGAATTAGCTATATGAATTAACTATCCAAATGAATTATTCTGTTCCGACCCGTCGGAAAACCGCCCACCACATTTTCCGACGGTCGGAAACCCCTTTCTGGAATCCTGATATTCAGGAAGTTTGGACGGGATAACAGGATAGACGGGATCTGATCCGGTTCATCTTTTTATCCTGTCAAAGTCACCGGAGGCGCCTCGCGGCAGTTCAACCCCGACGTCGGCGCGGCGTATGGTCTGGAGGAGGAGTGGCTGTTTGAACCGCACAAAGCGGAGCATGACCGATGATCCGGCGATCCGCATTCCCTGGGAAAACCCGGAAGGCTACGATCCCGATGAATACGAACTGGCCCGCCGCTGGTTCCGTCATCCCCAGGAAGGCTACAACGCCCTGCTGCTTCCGGACGCCGACGGCGAAACGTTCTTCCTGGGGAAATTCGATTTCCTGACCCACAAAACGCCCAACGGCTTTTTCAAAACCGACACCAACAATCACGGACCACTCTCCAGCGATTACATCGGCCGGAACTGGGCCTGGCCGGCATCGGACTACGCTACCCGCGAAAAGATTTCGCTCCATCGTGCCCAGGCGGGGTGAGTGCGAAAACCTCACCGTGCCCGTCTGCATCAGCGCCTCCCACATCGCCTTCGGGTCGGGGCGCATGGAGCCGGTGTTTATGGTGCTGGCCAAAAGTGCCGCGCTGACCATTTCCATTGCCTTTGAAGGCAAACAGGCCCTGCAGGATGTGCCTTACGCCAAGCTGCTGCCACTGCTGCGCGACGCCAAACAGATCCTCACGCAGGAAGAGGCTCAGGCCTGATCAGGGCTGAAGCGCACCTGAGAACTGCGGAGATGCAGGTCCCGTTGCGGAAAGGGAATTTCCACCCCGTTCTCGCGGAAGGCTTTGTCGATGGCGTAATTGATCTCGCTGATGGTCACAAATTTCCTGTCGGCACGGGGAATCCAGCAGAGCAGCTCAAAATTCAGCGAGGAATCGCCGAATTCGCGAAAGAGAACCGACGGTTTGGGTGTGGACATCGTTTTGGCGTTATTTTCCGCTGCCTCGATGAGCAGCCGCGTGACCTTCTCCACATCCGATCCGTACGCAACCCCCACAGGCACCCGGATACGGATACGCGGGTTGCCATAACTGAAGTTGGTGACGTTCTCATCCAGGAGTTTGGAGTTGGGGACGATAATGGAAACATCATCGGGGGTATTGATCACCGTCGTTCGTAAATTGATTTTCACGACATCTCCCCACACCCCCTCCAGCTCCAGGCGGTCGCCGATTTTGACCGGGCGTTCAATCAGCAGAATCAGGCCGCTGGTGAAATTCGCGGCCAGATTCTGCAGACCGAACCCGATCCCCACACCAATCACGGCGAACAGCCCGACCAGTGCGCCCAGCGGAATGTTGATGCTCTGGAGGCCCACATAGATGCCGATGATCAGAATCACGTAATGCGTGAATTTCAACAGGGCGTATTCCATGCCCTTATCCAGCTTCAGCCGCCTGAACACCCGTTTCCGCAACACAGATCTGACGACTGCGGACAGAATCATGGCAATGAGGATCGAGAATACCGCCACCACGAGGTGGCTCAGGGTCACCCCCACATTCTGAATATTAAACAGAACCACATCGGTGTAAAAATAACTGATGACTTCCCATATGTTGTCGGTTTCAGGCATAATTGGAGTCTATCTTTATTTCCGGAAATTGCAACCGGAGACCAAATCCCTTGACTTTCAAGCCCCGGCCCCTGATGATGAAAAGCGTCCCGTTAATAAAATGATCCAACCCTCCCAGGCAATCCCGATGAAAGAAATACGTATGAAGTGGCCGACATGAACGCAAAGCTCCTGAACGCGTGCATCCGTCTCTGCGTATGTTTGCCGGGCGTGGGCCCGTTCACCGGATGTTCAAGCCCTCCCCCCCGGGGGGCGGCTCCGTCCCTTCACCTGCGTCACCAATCCAGCACCCGGGATCACTGCGGTCCCACCACCCTCGCTTCGGTCCTCTCCTTTCATGGAAACGAAGACTTTCCCGAAGCACGGATCAGCGAACTCATTTTCAGCCCCACCGCCAGGGGTGTACTGATCACGGACCTGGCCAGAATCGGCCGTGAAGCCGGATTTGAAAGCCGAATCACCTACAGTACGATGGAAGATCTTCATCAGGCCGTTGATCAAAGACTTCCTCCCATCGTCCTCCTGGACCTTGGCATCGGCTCTCACCGGGTCCCTCACTTTACCGCCGTCACCGGCATCACCGAAACTGGCGTTTTTGTCATTGGCACAAGCTCCACGGATGATTTCATCTCTCACCGACTCTTTAAAAGACAATGGAACCGAACCGAAAACCAACTACTGCTGCTTACGCCCTCATCCTGATCACAGGCCTGTTCGGCCTCCTGTCTTCTGGATGCGTCACGCGCAGTGCTCCTGATCCTCTGAGCCCTGCTGAAAGGCTGAACCTTGGTGTCACCTATGAGCAGAGCGGGAGGCTGGAACTCGCCCTGCGGGAATACAAACGGGCGGAGCGCGGGGACCTGCGCGGCACCGCACTGGCCTATCAGGGAAATATCCACACCACGCTTGGTGACCTGCAACGTGCGGAGAGTGTCTATCGCGCCGCGCTCCGCATCAATCCGGATGAACTCACCGCCCTGAACAATCTGGCCTGGCTGCTCGCCGGGAATCATCAGAATCTCGAAGAAGCGGAGCAGCTCATTCTTCATGCGCTGAGCTTAAACCCGGAGCCTGATGAGCCTTTCCGGAACACTCTGGAAACCATACGCGGGCGCATGGAAAACTGAGTTTCAGTCGGTCTCCATCAACACGCGCAACCCGGTATCCCGGTCGCGGTATCCTTCGGGCAGGGTCACGGCATACGACAGCCGCATTGTGGCAGGATTCGTCTCGGACCAGGCACTGCCGACGGCAGAGCCCTCCTGTGTCCATTCCCATAACCCGCCCGCCAGATCCCGGAAGCCAAAGCCCAGAGGCGATCCGGGCCTGCGCGCTGGGCGTTTCCGGGCGAACCCTGTGTTGTCCGGACGCAGGGCCAACCCAAACCCCCAGGGAACCTCGGCATTGGCGACACCGCCCCGGGCCGCCATCCGCCATTCCTCCCGTGACGGCAGCCGGATTTGATGCCCGCTCCATTCAGTGAGCCTGGCGCAAAGCGTCCGGGCCTCCTCCAGCGAGACCGCAGCGGAAATACCGGTGCCGTCGGCTTCAAGTCCCAACGCCCGGGCTTCCACCCGGGTCACCTCCCGTTCCCCCAGCCAGAATTGAACGATGCCCGTCTCATCCGGAACGCCAAGAAACCGCATTGCGGATCCATCGGGTAACGGCAGGGTTTTGCGGGGAACCCGGGTCCGCTGCACTGGACGGAAGTGGCTCCAATCCATCTCCAACGGCCGCAAAGCAAGGCCTAAAACAACCCCGAACAGCGGAAAGACCAGCCAGCCGACGTGCCGGGGGTTCATCCCATTTGCGGAGGCTGCTGGTTCTGCTGCACCTGGGCTACACGCAGGGGATAACTGAGCCTCAGTCGGTCCTCCAGGTAAATCTCAATCCAGTAGGTCCCCGGTTCCGTGAACTCCACGTTCAGGAAAAGCTCCACATTGGTGGCGGTGGCGAATTCATCGTTGAGGCGGACGGGTATCGTTTTGCCCTGCAGCAATACCGTCTCCCGGTCGGGTTTGAGCACTTTTGTGGTCTGCTTGAATTCGCCCTGACCGCTGCACCAGCGGTTTACGGTGCACAGCCGCGGATAGCGCAAGGGGAAGTTCGGGCTCGCCACCGCATCAAACAGGCCGATCAGGATAAATTTTCCATTTCGTTCCTGACGGACATCATCACAAAGCAGGCTGGACTGGAGGTCGGGTTGTACATTCATACCTGTGGAGCTAACACGTCAAGGGCAGTGGCGCCACTTAAAAACCCTTTACAGGGCAAAAAAAGTGGTGGCCCGGGTCGGAATCGAACCAACGACACAAGGATTTTCAGTCCTCTGCTCTACCAACTGAGCTACCGAGCCACCTCAAAAGGGGATACAGTTCAGGGTGTACGGCCCTTCAAAATTGAGAGAGGCTTCATAGCCTCTCCTGAGGCGGATTGTCAACCTCCACTTGCGAGTTTTTTTCATCCGGTTCTGTCGTCGCGGCTTCCTCCGCGGACTGCGGTTCCGGAGCGTCAGGTTCCGGAGCGTCAGGTTCCGGAGCGTCAGGTTC
>PXDP01000212.1 GCA_003565035.1 PVC group bacterium
CCGCGTAAAAGACCCGCAAAGAAAAAATCTTAACCTCTACCCTCCACCCTCTCAATCTTTAACCTCTACCCTCTCTATTACCATGGCCGGACACAGTAAATGGGCAAACATCAAGCACAAGAAAGCCGCGACGGATGCCAAACGCGGCAAAGCCTTCAGTAAAATCGCAAAAGAACTCACCGTCGCCGCGCGGATGGGCGGCAGCGGCGATCCGGAGACCAACATCAGCCTCCGTCCCATTCTCGCCAAAGCCAAAGCCGTCAACATGCCGGCCGACAACATCGACCGTGCCATCAAAAAAGGCACCGGCGAAGGTGCCGACGCAGTACAGCTCGATGAACTGATTTACGAAGGGTACGCCAGCGGCGGTGTGGGCGTAATTGTCAAAGCCCTGACCGACAACAAGAACCGGACCGCCGCCGAGGTGCGCAGTGTCTTCAACAAACACAACAACAGCCTCGGCCAGACTGGCAGTGTCAGCCGCAGCTTCCAGCGCAAAGGTGTCATCCACATCCCCGCCGAAGGCATCGACGAAGACGCCCTGCTCGAAGCAGCCATGGAGGCCGGGGCCGAAAACTTCGAAAACGAGGGCGACAGCTTTCTCGTCACCACCGCGCTCACCGACTACAATACGGTTACCGAGGCCCTCACCGCCGCCGGCTTCGACACGGCCAACTCGGAACTGACCCTGCTGCCGGATCTGCTTATGGAGGCCACCTCCGCCGACCATGCCCGCTCGGTCATGGGATTCATCGAGGCCCTGGAAGACCTCGACGATGTTCAGGATGTGTACAGCAATCTGGATGTCAGCGACGAGATAGCCGAGCAACTGGATGAAGGATGATCCGATCCGCATTCTGGGCGTGGACACCTCCCTGCGTTCCACCGGGGTCGGCGTTCTCATCTCCGACGGCATCCGCCACCGCGTGAGCAGCTACGGAACCATCGCCGCCCCGAAATCCTGGCCCCTGAGCCGCTGCCTCGCGAACCTGCATCTCCGCGTCCGCGAACTGATCGAAACGGAAAAACCCGATCAGGTGGCGATCGAAGGGATCTTTTTCTGTAAAAACGTCAAAACCGCCGTAATTCTCGGCGAAGCACGGGGGGTGGTGATCGCCACCTGCTCCGCCGCCGGGCTGGATGTCATCGAATACGCCCCCCGCCGCGTCAAACAATGCATTGTCGGACGCGGTGCCGCCGATAAAAGTCAGGTCGCGTTCATGGTCAAAAACCTGCTCGGCCTCGACACCGTCCCCCAGAACGACGCCGCCGATGCGCTCGCCATCGCCTACTGCCACGCCATCAGCCTGCGGGGCGTGAGCGGAGCCGACGGCTGCAAAACCCTCTAACCCCCCGCCCGCCTTATGCAATCCGATTACCCGCCCATTTTTTATGCCGCCGCCGCCGGACAGCTTGACCGCATCCGCGAACTCGGCCCCGACTCCGCCCCGGAGGACCTCAACCAGGCCCTCGCCGAAGCCTGCTCTCTCAGTCAGTTCGAAGCCGCCGACCTGCTCATGGAATTCGGGGCCTCCGCCGACGGCCTGTATCACGAAGCCTACGGCACAGTTCTCTTTCCCGCCTGCGAACGGCTCAATCCCGAAGGCATTCGCTTTCTGCTCAAACACGGCGCCGATCCCGCCCGCACCGTCCACCGCCTCGACGGACCGCGCGACGCATTCGGGCACCTGATCCGCAGTCCCTTCCGTTCCCCGCTCAAAACCCAGTGCATTCAGACCCTGCTGAGCGCCGGCATCACCCCGCCGGAGGATGCCGTCACCGCCATTCACCGCGAATCCCTCCCGCTGCTCCGCGCCGCCCTGGACAAGAACCCCGAAGCGCTGCATCAGCCGCTCGACGCCGATTACGGACTCTACCCCCTGCAGGGCGCCAGCCTGCTGCATCTCGCGGTGGAATTCAATCAGCCGGACCTCGCCGCCGAACTCCTCGACCGCGGGATCGACATCAACAGCCCCGCTGAGGAAATCCCCGGCACCGCCAGCACCGAGCCCATCTGGCCCACGCAGCTCGTTGCCCTGGGCGGTCAGACCCCGATTTTCCATGCCCGCGGGTTCAGCCGGGATATGCTGAAATTCCTTCTCGACCGCGGGGCCGATCCGGCCCGGAACGCGCCATTTCTGAAGGACGGAAAAATCGAAGACCTCACCGCGCTGGATCTTTTTCAGGCCATCGACGACATCGAGTGCAATCTCCTGGAGGAGATTCTCACCCTGCGCTCTCTCTGATCCGCGAGAGGCCCCAGTGCGCATGACCCGATATGCGCGGGTCCGGGTCACGCGCCAGTGTTTCCAGCGGCTCCACCGCCTCCGGACTGCCACTGTTCCCCAGCGCCACCGCCACATTGCGCAGCAATCCGGACCGCTTTGTCCGCATGATCGGGGTTCCGGCGAACCGAGTCAAAAACCCGTCCTCATCCAGCCGGGCCAACTCTTCCAGACGCGGCGCCATTCGGTCCGGGTCCGGATCCAGCCATGGCTCCCGCCCCGCCCGGCTGTACCGCTTCACCCACGGGCAGACCTCCTGACACACATCACAGCCGAAAATCCAGTTCCCCATCTTCGGCCGCAGACTCTCCGGAATCTCCCCCCGGTTTTCAATCGTCTGATACGAAATACACAAACGGCTGTTGAGAATATACTCCGCCGGAAACGCATGCGTCGGGCAGGCATTCAGACAGCGGCGGCAGGAGCCGCAGTCCGCATTGGCCCCAAAGCGTTCCCCCCGGCCCGGTGTCGGCGCGTCGTACTCAAGCTCGCAGGACACCAGCAGACCACCCAGAAACATCATGGATCCGTAGTCCGGATGGATCAGCAGCGTATTGCGCCCGATAAAGCCCAGACCCGCGGCCAGGGCCGCATCATGCTCCAGCACCGGCCTCGCATCATTGAAGGGCTGCACCTGCACGCCCGCCGGGCCCTCTTTCTCGATAAACGCCTTCAGCAGCTTCAGCCGCTTGCCGATCACCTTGTGATAATCCCGCCCCCAGGCGTACCGGGCAATCCGCCCCCGCATCGGGTCGTTCCAGAGCCGCGGACTCGGATTCTGCATAAAATAAGAGACCCCGACCACAATCATGGCACGGGTATCAGGCCGCCAGCCGCGCGGATCCAGACGGCGGTCAATGTCCCGCGCAATCCAGTCCATATCCGCATGATGCCCGGCCGCCAGCCATTCCCGGAATTCCGCCGCATGCCGCGCCCCCTGCGCGGGCGCAAAACCCACCAGGTCAAAACCCAGGGCCACCGCCTTCTCTTTAATGGCTTCAGAAAGTCCCATGCCCGACTCAATACCCATATCCGCCAGGATATCAACCCGAACCACCCGGAAGTCATTGCCAATCGAAATCACAATTTATGATTGCCGGAGCGAATTGATAACTTGACATCATTATTATTTCTTTTTTTTATAGTTGCAGAGGAGAATCCGAATCCCCAACCCAAAGGCCAAATCATGAACAAATATCATCTGTTGTCCCTCGTTGCCTGTTTGAGTCTGTTTACCGCACCACGGGCTCAGGCCTGCTCCAGAGTTCTATGGAACACCAACAATCATGCCGTCATCGTGGGGCGGAACATGGACTGGTTTGAGGACATCCGCAGCAACATGTGGATTTTGCCCCGGGGCATGGAGCGTAACGGTCTGGCAAAGACCAACCCCCTGAAATGGACCAGCACCTACGGAAGCGTTATCCTGACCGCCTATGACGTCGGAACCGCCGACGGTGTGAATGAAAAAGGCCTTGCCGCCCACATGCTGTTCCTGCCGGAAACCTCCGTGGGCGAACGGGACGAAACGCTTCCAGGTCTCAGCATGTCCATGTGGGTACAATATTACCTCGATCAATTTGCGACCGTGGCGGAAGCGGTGGCGGATTTTGAAACCAATCCCTATCAATTGCAAATGACCGTTGAGCCCACCAGTGGCAAAGCCTCCACCGTGCACATTGCCCTGAACGACGCAACAGGTGACTCCGCCATCATTGAATGTATTGACGGGGTGATCAACATTTACCATGACCGCAACTACATTATTATGACCAACCAGCCCTCTTTCGATCAGCAGTTGGAAAATCTGCGCCAGTTCCGTGGCTTTGGCGGTGATAAACGTCTCCCCGGCACTCACGAACCTGCAGACCGCTTTGTTCGCGCCGCCTATTACGTGACTCACCTTCCCGAACCCGCCAGCACCCGGGAAGCCATTGCCGCCATCATGAGTGTCATGCGGAACGTTTCAGCCCCCTTCGGGATTTCCGACCCCGAACGACCCAACGTCTCGACAACGGTCTGGCGAACCGTCACCGACCTGACCCACGGTGTTCTGTATTTTGATTCGGTGTTCAGTCCGCAAATTTTCTGGGTCGACACCACCAAGATCAATTTCGATGCCGATCAACCGGTCCGCAAGCTCACGCTGGTTGACACCTTTGACCACATGGGGGAAGTCTCTGGCCAGTTTGAAGAGGCTGAAATGTTCGAGTTCCTCGCGCCCAACTGAGACGTAAGAGGGCATAGCACGGACTTCGGTCGCGTTTGAGATCATAATGCTGCATTCGCAGAGGAATCAACTTGAACCTGACCAAAGCCCGTTTAAGAGACGGGAATGCCTGCTAACAAAGAACACCCCGGTCTGACCGACGTCCAACGCATCCTCGCTGTCTCCAGTTGCAAAGGCGGTGTGGGCAAATCCACCACTGCCGTCAACCTCGCCCTCGCCCTGGCCCGCTATGGCCTGCGGGTCGGACTGCTCGATGCCGATGTCTACGGCCCCAGCCTTCCCACTCTCGTCCGTCCCGAGGACACCCAGCTCTTCCAGCGCGAAGAAGACGGACTCATTCTCCCCCTCGCCGCCCACGGACTCAAGGTGATGTCTTTTGGCTGGATCGACCCCTCCCAGCAGCGCGGAGCCGCCATTCTCCGCGGGCCCATGGTCTCCCAGGTCGTCTCCCAGCTCGCGACCCGCGTCGCCTGGGGCGAACTCGACTACCTGGTCATCGATTTCCCGCCCGGCACCGGCGACATTCAGCTCACGCTCACCCAGCAACTGCCGATTGATGCCGCCGTCATCGTCACCACCCCCCAGCAGCTCAGCTTCGTCGATGTGGTCAAAGGCATTCAGATGTTCGACACCGTCAAGGTGCCCACCGTCGCGGTGGTGGAAAACATGAGCTACTTTCAGTGCACCGCCTGCGGCGACAAACAGCACATCTTCGGCGAAGGCGCCCGGCGCAAACTCATCGAACAGTTCGGATTCCGGAACACCTACGAAATCCCTCTGGACCCCCGCCTCTCCTCCGACGGGGATGAGGGCACTCCCATGGTCGCCTCCCGCCCGGCTGATCCGGTCAGCGCCGTCTATTACGAACTCGCGGAAGCGGTGCACGGCGAAATCAACACCCTGCAGTCCGAATCCACCGGCCGCCCCGAACTCTCCTATAACGTCGGGCAGAACTGCGAACTCCTCTATCCGGACGGCCGCATCGTGGAAATCCCGCCCGCAGAACTCCGCTTCGCCTGCCGCTGTGCCCAGTGCGTCAGCGAATCCACCGGCGAAAAACTCATCCACCGCGAGGACATCGACCCCGAAATCTATCCCACCGCCATCAAACCGGTCGGAAATTACGCGGCGCACGTTGAATGGAGTGACGGTCACCGCTCTTCAATTTACCCCTACGATTACCTTATCGAACTCTTCGACACCCCCGTCCCCGAGGTCACGCCATGATGAAATTTCTCCTGCTCTTTCTCTTCGGCCTGCCGCTGTTCGCCCAGGATGCAGCCGGGGCGGACCCGCTTCCCCCGGAGGTCCCCGGGAATGCCGTCCGCAACGACCTGGTCTCCCTGTCCGGTTTGCTGGAATCCCTGCAAGCCCGGGAACTGCAGCAGGACCAACTCCACGCCCGTCTACAAGCGGCCGGCGATGACATTCAGCGGGCCGCGATCCGGCGGGAACTGGAAGCCACCATTGCCGAAGTCGAGGACCTGCGCCGGGAATTCCGGCGCGTGGCCCTCTCCACGGATATCAGCGTGTTCGACACCCAGCAGGAGGAACCCTTCGACTGGCAACAGGAACTGGTCAAATTCGCGCGGCCCATGCTCGCAGTTCTGGAAAATCTGACTGCAGAATCCCGGGAACTTGCCGAGCTGAACGAAGACCTCGAGATCCAAACCCGACGCCGGGACACCGCCCGCCGCGCCCTCGAAAATCTGGACCGGCTCCTCCTGGGAGAGATGGAGGAGAGTCTCCGACAGCGCCTTTCCTCAACCCGTGAAATGTGGCAGGGACGCCTGCGGGATGCGGAAAACCGGATCACTTCCGTGCAAAACACCCTGGATCAGCGGATGGCCGAACGGGAAGACCCTGTCGGACGTGCACGCGGGGCCGCCACCAATTTCATTCGTACCACCGGGCGCAATCTGACCTTCGGTATCCTCGCGTTTGTCGCCGTGTACATGGGGATGAATCTGGCCTACAAGCTGGTCCGGAAATTTCGGCCCGCCCCAAAAAAGGGACGCAGCTTTTCCACCCGGCTGTTTACCCTGATCTGGACCCTGCTGGGCGTGGTCTTCGGTCTCGGAGCCATGCTCGCGGTCTTTAATTTGACCGGAGATCTATTCCTTCTCAGTGTCACCATTGTCTTTTTGGTGGGCGCAGGCTGGGCGGCCACCAAAACACTTCCTCAGTTTATCGAACTGTTTCGTATGATGCTCAATATGGGGGCGGTGAAAGAAGACGAACGGCTCTTCTTCGATGGCATCCCCTGGCAGGTGGAATCCATCGGATTTAAGACGCACCTCATCAATCCCCTGCTGGACGGTGGCGACATTACCCTGCCCACCCGCATGTTTGTCGGCCTCCACTCCCGCCCCCAGGGCAAAAAAGAGGAATGGTTCCCCTCCCGCGACAAGGACTGGGTCCTGCTCGAAGACGGCACCTACGGACGGGTCACCTACCAAACCCCCACCGGCGTGCAGCTCACCCTCCCCGGCGGCAGTCAAAAAGTGATCCCCACCGAAGACTACATCAAGCTCGCTCCCCGGGTTCTCAGCACCGGCTTCCGCCACGAGATTGATTTCGGTATCGATTACCGCCATCAGGCCGATGCCGTCAGCATGATTCCCCAGGCCATGCAGGCCCATCTCCAAACCGTGCTCGAAGAACAGCTCGGCAAAGCCCTCCAGCATGTGCAGGTGGATCTGCGAGAGGCCGCCGACTCCGCCCTCACCTATGGTATCATTGTGGATTGCGGCCCCGATGCCGGCCAGCACTGGTTCATGATTCCCCGCCGGGTTCAGACCGCCCTGGTGGACCTCTGCAATCAAAACGGCTGGACCATCCCCTTCCCGCAGCTGCATATCCATCAATAAGCGGACCGCATGACCGACGAAGCCAACCAGAGCCCATCCGAGCCCCCCGTCCTGCACGGCGCCCCCTGCATCCACTGCGGCACCCTCTGCGCACAGGGCTCCCTGCTCCACCACAACAAGCCCTTCTGCTGCCGCGGCTGTGTGATGGTCTATGAGATCCTGCACGCCAACGAACTCGATCAATTCTACGACATCGAAAACCATCCCGGCGTGAAAACCGATGAAGAGGCCGAACCGGGCCTGTACGACTTCCTCGCCGATCCGGAGGTGAAGCGCCGTCTGCTGGACTTCACCGACGGCCGCATCAGCCGTGTCACCCTCCACGTCCCCCAAATTCACTGCGTCGCCTGCGTGTGGCTCCTCGAACACCTCTACAAACTCCACGACGGTATCGGCCAGCCGGAAGTGAATTTCACCCGGAAAACCGTGATGGTCCCCTTCGAAGAGGCCAAAATCACCCTCGTCGAACTCGCCGCCCTCCTCCGCAAAATCGGCTACGCCCCGGATTTCAAGCTCGAAGCCCTCAACGAACGCGCCCCCGACACCGGTCACCGCACCGCCATGCTCCAGCTCGGCGTCGCCGGCTTCGCCTTCGGCAACATCATGTTGCTCGCCTTTCCCGGATATCTGGGGCTCACCGATACCGATGCCCTCTCCCCCGTCTTCGCCGGCGTCAGCCTGGCTCTCTCCATTCCGGTGCTGCTGTTCAGCGCCCGCGACTACTTCCGCTCCGCCTGGCTCGGCCTCAAACAGGGCGAACTCAGCATCGATGTTCCCATCGCCCTCGGCATCCTCGCCCTCTTTCTCCAAAGCGTCGCCGATATCTTCACCCGCAGCGGGGCCGGCTATCTCGATTCCATGGCCGGACTCGTTTTCTTTCTCCTCATCGGCAAAAGCTTTCAGCGGCGCACCTTCGACGCCCTCTCCTTCGACCGCGACTACACTTCATATTTCCCCATCGCCGCCATGCGCACCGACCCCGAAAGCGGTGCCCGCAACACCGTCCCCCTGGACCGCATTGCCGTCGGCGACCGTCTTTTCATCCGCAACGGCGAACTCATCCCCGCCGATGCCATCCTCCTCCACACCCCCGCCCTCATCGATTACAGCTTCGTCACCGGCGAATCCCGCCCCGAAACCCGTCAGCCCGGCGATCTCCTCTACGCCGGCGGACGCCACCACGGAGCCCCTATCGAAATCGATGTCGTCAAAGACGTTAGCCAAAGCTACCTCACCTCGCTCTGGAACCATCAGAGCTTCCGCAAAGAAAACGAACGCAAATTTGACCGCATGACCGGAAAGGTCAGCCGCGTTTTCACCCTGGTGGTACTCGTGCTCGCCCTGGGCGCCGGTCTGGTGCACGCCGGCATGCATACCGGACACGCCGTCCGCGTCTTTGCCTCCATCCTCATTGTCGCCTGTCCCTGTGCGCTGGCCTTGTCGGCCCCATTTGCCTTTGGCACCGCCCTGCGGGTGATGCGAAAGCACCGGCTTTTCCTCAAAAACGCCTCCGTGGTCGAAGGCATGTCCCGCATCCGCCACCTCGCCTTCGACAAAACCGGTACCCTCACCCGCGGCGGACTCGGCACCGCCACCTGGCAGGGAGATACGCTGGCCCCCGAGCTTGCCCCCGAACTTGCCCGGGCCTTCGGCACCCTCGCCCGCGCCTCCACCCATCCCCTCAGCCGTGCCCTGGCCGACACCCTCCCCGCCGGGGAAGTCCCCCTCACCGATCTGGAGGAATTTCCCGGCCAGGGCCTCCAGGCCCGCTGGCAGGGTCAAACCCTCCGCCTGGGATCACAGACCTGGATTGCATCCGAAGGTTCCGTCCCCCTTCCCGACAACCCTGCCGGTGCCGCCACGCAAACCTGGCTCTCGCTGGACGGCAGCCCCCTGGGGGCCTTCCACTTCGAAGACAGCCCCCGCTCCGGCGTGGCCCGGGCCCTGGCCGATCTCGACAGCCAGTACGACATCAGCATTCTCACCGGCGACCGCGCCGAAGGCCTCGAAGCCATGCGCCCCTGGTTTCCCAACGCCCGCGACCTCCGGGCAAACCTCTCCCCCGAGGAAAAACTCCGCGCAATGGACGAACTCCGCCGGGACGGCCGCGGGGTGATGATGGTCGGCGACGGCCTTAACGACGCGGGAGCCCTGCGCCACAGCGACGTCGGCATCGCCGTCACCGAAAACGTCCAGTCCTTCAGTCCCGCCTGCGATGCCATTCTCGA
>PXDP01000364.1 GCA_003565035.1 PVC group bacterium
CCGGACAACTGTCCTCCAGGTCGAGCATGATCACATCCGCAGTGGATGCGGCGGCTTTGGCGTGCATGGAATTCCGGTGGCCCGGAACGGACAAAATACTGCGTCTGAGTTGATTCATGCGCGAGGGGTTACCAAAGTTTCCCGGCGGAATCGAGCCTTTCCCGACCGCGCATCAGTCAAATTGGACCGGAAGACTGTGCGGCGGGAGCAGGGTGCGTTCGACCCGCCGGTCGGTATAGAGGATGTTGTAGCCGCCAAAATGCGGGCCGGGCACCCGGTCATCCAAGGCCTGAAGATCCACAAGTACCCAGGTGGGTTCCGGCCGGTTCAGCAGCGAGGTGTTGTTCAGGGCGGGATTCCAAAGATAACTGATCCCATGTTCCCGGAGCACGCCCGAGGCGGAGGGACACACCGCATCCGCAGGGTCCAGTCCGTAGGTTTTCAGGACATAGACCAGGCTTTCGGGATCGTTGAGCGGATCCTGCGGAAACAATTTCAGGGACGGCAGATAGCCGTGATCGTTTTCATAGAGCCGGAGAACATCGTAGATCCGCAGCAGGTTCTGTTCGCACCCCTGAGCTTCCCGCACCTGGCGTGTGAGACGGTTGAGCATCCAGATCAGACTGAAAAGCATCAGAAAAATGAAGACCCAGGGCCAGAACGCTTTTGGGGTTGGACGGCGGCGGCTCATAGGCGCCCTTTCAGATAGGCCGCCATCGGCAGCGGCCACTCAAGCGGGGAACCGCTTTCACGGATAATCTCGTCCAGACGCCGCACCAGCAGTGCCCGCTCCTGATTGCCCCGCTGCCGGATCACCTCGGCAATCAGCGCTTTGGCCCGCAGGCGGCTCTGCCATTCTTCGCGATGAACCGCCCATTGCTCCGGGAAGGGTCCGCCCAGCGCCACAGAAAACATTTGCGGATACGGACCGGACTGCAGCGCCTCCATGGCCGTATGCAAGGCCCGGGCTTCGGAGACCCGCCCGTCCAGAATCAGCAGAAGACCGCCTTCAAAAGCCGCAATTTGCCGCATCAGCAACTCCGCGTCCTCACGCGCCCAAACTTCGCGGTAGAGTTCCAGAGCCCGCAGGCTGTTGTGCAGCATCATTTCCGCACGGGCCAGCTCCAGTTGCGAATCGGTGAGGGGTACAGTGAGGTTGAGATCGCGATTGATGCTCACGGCATACTGGAGCAGATCGCGGGCTTCAAGCCAGCGGCCGGCCCGCATGGCACTCCGGGCGGAGCGGACCGCCGGTTCGGAGATATTTTTGGTGGCAATGGCCTCGCGGACTTCCAGGCTGGTTTTAATGGCGCGGAAGATCAGAAGCTGCTGCTGGCTTTGCTGAAAATTCTCGCGCACGGCGGCGGCCACCACACCGAAGAACACCAGCAGTGTCACCGCCGCAAACAGGCGGGTCCGGTTGCGGATCGCCCAGAAACGGGCCGCCGTCCAGGGCGACACCCAGCGGCCGGCCACGGGTTTGCCTTCCAGAACACATTCCAGGTCATGCCCGAACTCCCTGGCGCTCCCGTACCGCTCCGCCGGATCTTTTTTGAGCGCCCGCAACAACACATAGGCCAGATCCCGGCTGATGCGGGCATCCGCTTTGCGGGGATGCAGCGGGGGCAGCCGTTTCACGGCATCCAGAATGGTCGGTGTCGAAGGGTTTTCGGGAATTTCGTAGGGAATCCGGCCGGTCAGCGCCTCGTAGAGGACCACGGCCAGTGAATACACATCCGACGCTGGAGAAACCTCCTCGCCCCGGGCCTGCTCCGGTGACATGTACATCGGGGTTCCGGTCAGGGTTCCGCTCAGGGTCAGCGTGGGCCAGTCCATCAGTTCCGCCACCCCGAAATCGGCAAGCATCGGTTCATTAAATTCGTCCAGCAGGATATTTGAGGGCTTCACATCCCGGTGGATAATCTGATGCTCATGCGCATATTCCAGGGCCGAGGCAATTTTGATGGCGATATTCACCAGCAGATTCACCGGAGCGTCTTTGCCAATCAGAGCTTCCAGGGAACGGCTGTCGTCCACACGTTCCATGGCGATGTAATGATATTCCCCCTCGTTGCCGGTGGCATAGACGGTCAGAATGTAGGGGTGCCGCCGGAGTTTTTTTGTCGCCTCGGCTTCGCGCCGGAAGCGCTCCAGCATGGTATAGGACATGCCGCCACCGGCGCGGAACACCTTCAAGGCCACGGAATGTCCGGTCGAATCCTCCGCGTCGTACACATCCGCCATGGCCCCCTGACCGAGACGACCGAGTATCCGGTATCCGCCCAGAATATCGGTTGGCAGTGTGTGCGAGGGTGAACTCATGGATTCGGCTCTTGCTCAGGAATCCACAGCACGCGGGTGCGCTCAATGGTGATGTTTTTCCGGGGGGGGACCCCATTGGAGCGGGGGTCCGGATTCCCGGCAGCCTCCAGGGCCTTCACCACGTCCAGGCCTTCAACGACCTGACCAAACACCGAATATTGCATATCCAGGCTGCGCGCATCGGCAAAGGTGATAAAAAACTGGGACCCGGCACTGTTGCGCGCCTGCGAACGGGCCATGCTCAGAACGCCGGGACCGCGGTGCAGGCGGTCACGGTTCACTTCCAAATCAACCTGATAGCCGGGGCCGCCCATGCCCCGTCCAAGCGGACAGCCGCCCTGCGCCATGAATCCGGGAATGATCCGGTGAAAATTCAAGCCGTCATAAAAGCCCAGCAGGCTCAGGTACAGGACATTGCGCACATGATCCGGGGCCACATCCGGAAACAGTTCCGCCGTCATTTCCCCTTCGGAGGTCTCCAGGATCCACTGATAGGTGCCGCCGGCCTCAAACGGGACCGCCTCAAATTTTGGCAGCCGCGTCCGCCATCCATCACGGCCGGTGTCAATTCGTCCGGCGTCCCGGCGCTGATTGATGCTTTCCTGCATCAATGTAACTGCATCCTGCGGAGTAGCTTCCGAAGCAAGGATGACGTGGGCAAAGCAAGACAAAAACAGCAGGGAGCGGATAAGAGGTTTCATGAGCGTATATTGCCTCTAAAACGCCTGCTTGTCAATCGTGAGGACCTCTCCAGAAAATTTAGCGGGGGGATTGCAAAGAGCGGGGGTACAATGGTAAAGAACCTTCATGCACAAATTCATCACCGTCGTATTTCTTTCCGTCCTGCTGGGCGGTTGCGTGACCCAAGGCCCCCGGTATCAAATTTCCGTGGGCAACGAACATCCGCAGCGCAGCCTGCGTGAGGTTGAAGTGCTGGGCGACGGAAGAACGCTGCAGGAATTTTCCCGCATCGGCCCCACCAAAAGCGCGGCCCTGCGGCCGCGGCGGGGGGCGCCGCCGCTGGAATTGACCGTGCGCTGGACCAATCCCGAAGGCAACCGCTTTGAACAGAGCTTCAATCCCCGCGAGGAGATGCCCGTCAATTTCGAGGGCATGCTTTTTGTCAAAATCGGAGAGGATCAGCACTCTGAACTGGTCCGGATCGCCGCCACCTCCGATGACGAATCCATCCTGCCCTGGAACGTTCCCGAAACCTGGGAAGGCTCTATCGGCATTCCGGGCATGGGCGAACGCTGAGTTCGTTCCGACCCGGTCTTTATTCCCTGCGCTGTATATTTTTTTCACATTTGTTTTCCTCCTGAATTCTGAATCACATTAGCCTTATGAACCCTATGCAAAATACCCCCCCCCTCCTGACCGCCCTGTTTGGAATCCTGCTTATGAGCACCTCCTGTGTATCCCGCACACCCCGAATCGCCTCCTCCGCCTGGCTTTCTTTGCCCGAAACCGAATTTTCACCTGCCAACGCCACCCCCGAAGGCATTGAATTTCAGTTTGATCTCGGAACAGAACGGCGTAACTGGAACCATGCCCGCTGGGCCGTGCACCGATTTGAAACGCCGCAAGACCTGAGCGGGGCGGACGGCATCCTGCTGGAAGTCACCACGCCCGTTCCCCGCCGGGATGTGCGCGTCGTTCTCGCAGTCCGTGAAGCCGACGGAACCTGGTACACCCACCCTGATGCCGTCCACCTCTCCGCGGCCGACGGACGAAATCAGGGTCTGGCGCTCTTTGAGCATTTCGCCCTGCCGCTTTACCACAATCCGCCGGGCGGCTCGTTCCGCGACAACAATGACCAACTCGACACCGACACCATCACCGGCGTGGCCCTTGGAATCGTCAACCCTCTGGGCGTGGGCGAGGTCTCGTTTACCCTCACCCGCCTGGACACAGTCCGTATTGAAAATCCTCCGGAGTCCGCCGCCGGCGCAGAAGTCAGCGGTCACCTGCTTAATCTCAACGGGACGGACACCCTGCCCTCCGGTCTCTTTGGCGGCTTTCACCTCGGAGACGGCCGGCACGAACGCTTCCGCCTGGCCGCCAACCGGACCATTCACCATGATGGTGTAAGCGGACGCGCCCGCCTCGGAGAGGAATTCACCCCCATTTACATTAACACGATCGGCGACCGGGTCCGCCCCTCTCCCCGCCTGAGCCGCGCGAACTGGGCCGAACGCTCTGAGGCCCTTGGCCGGAATATGGGTCGCACCGCCCGGGAAGCAGACGCACCCCTGTTCATCGAATACTGGAACGAACCCTACCTGAACTGGGCTAATTTTAACCGGGCCAACTTTATCCCCCGCCATTACGATGTCAGCCGCGCCGAAGAAGGCGGACCTGTCCATATTCTTCACGACGGCTCCGTCGCGCCGCATTTGATCTGGACGCGCGACCGCCGTCATTTCCGGCCCTTTATGATCTCAGGGGCTGTCAGTCGCCAACACCCCGATCTCGCCCACTGGCGCCGGGGCCGGCGGGCGGACGGAAGTGTCCTCTCGTCCAGCGCCCAGCCTTACCGCAGCATGGAATCCTACTATGAAGGCCGCTGGGAGCCCGCCAGCCATCCGCCCAAAGACGTGGCCGACGGCGAAACCTACGAATACAAAGGGCAGACCCTCACCGCGTTCACCCCCTGGCACATCGTGGACACCACCCAGTTCACCTTCTGGTCCGGCAAAGGTATGGTCAAACACTACCTCGACCCCATGCTCGCGTTTGCCCGCGGCCTGCGGGAGGAAAACCCGGACGCGACTCTGATTATCGGATGGGGCAACCGCCCCGGTGAGGATCACTGGGATTCCTTCCGCATGCTCTATCAGCCGGTTATTGATGCCGCCATCCATTACATCGACGCCTACAACGACCATGATTACGGCGGTCACCCCGCCAACCTCAACGCCCAGTACGAAGTCGTCACCGCCTACGGAGTCACCCGCCACAATAAATGGCTCTACGCTTACAACACCGAGGCCGGCTCCAACAGCGATCCGCAGGTCTTTGCCGACACCGCCACCCATTCCGCCGACCTCGACAAATTCCACTGGGTCACCCGCAAAATGATGCACGCCCTCGCCACCGTTCCCGACAAAGCCCGTGTTTTTCTGCATTTCGGCGACGGACGGAACACCGGCGGTTCCAACAGCCCCTGGTGGTCCGATACCGGCGAAGGCCGCACCATGGAACTGCTCATCAACCTCCGCGGACGGCTCATGCATACCCGGAGCACCCATCAGGATCTCTATATTGTCGCCACCCTCGACGGCACCGACCCCTTTGCCCCCCGTCCCGGATTTCTGTCGGCGGACAAAGAATTTGTCGTCGCAGTCTTCAACGACCGGCAGGCGGCCCGGGACGTTCAGCTCGACTTCACCGCCCCCGGTGGCGCACAAATTGGCGCGGGACAACTCAACCGCTCCGAAGTTGTCAATGGAGAGGTCCATATCCGCAGCGAAACCGTTGCCGCGCGTGACAACCGTTTCAGCGACACCGTGACCCTGGCTCCGCGCGAACTGCGTGTGTACACCTTTCCCCTGCTGAACAGCGGCGACCTGACGGAAAACCCCGAAGACTGGGAGGGTGCCCTCCCCGTCGTTCAGCAGCGCCAGGTGTTCGCCCATACCCTCCTGCACGATCTTACGCCGGACACGCCCGTCTCCGAAGTTCTGACCCTGCCCGAGGAAAGCCTCGCGAACCTCCGGGCTGCCCGCATCCGCTTTGTCGGCCGCAACCTCGGCCCCGGTGACGTAACCGCGCACATCAATGGGAACCCCTACACACTGCCCGCCGCCCTCCCGCCGGAGAACAACGACAAACTCCGGGATCTCTATATCGATCCCGCACATCTCACGCCCGAAACGGCCATCGAAGTCTCCATCACCGATCCCGATCGCGCCGGCGGCTTCCTCGGCATGTTCAGTCTTATCCTCGAATCCCTCGACTGATCAACGGCTTACACCCGTCACCCAGCATTCCGCACCCCAAACGTCTTCCTCCCATGTCCGAACTGGTTCAACTTGACATCTCCGGCCGCGACCGTCCCGGGATCACCGTGGCCCTCACCGAGGTCCTCGCCCGGCACGGCGTGACCGTGCTGGATATGGGCCAGTCCGTGATTCACAACACCCTTGCCCTCGGCATGCTCATTGAAGTGCCCGACGAAACGTCCTCGCCCGTCTTCAAGGAGCTGCTCTTTGCCTCCCACGGGCTCGGCATGGAACTCCGCTTCACCCCCATCGACCCCGAAGAGTACGAAAACTGGGTTCTGGCCCAGGGCCAGCCGCGGCACATCCTCACCCTGCTCGGCCGCAGCATCACCGCCGGTCACATCGCCCGGGTCTCCGCCATTGTCGCCCGGCACGGACTCAACATCGAACAAATCACCCGTCTCTCCGGCCGTATTTCCCGCAGAGCCCCGGCCACGCCCCAGCACGCCAGCATCGAAATCTGGCTCAAAGGTCCCGTCGAAGATCTCAGCACCCTCCACAGCGACCTCCTCGCTCTCGGCAGCGAACTGGATCTCGACCTCGCCGTGCAGGAGGACGACATTTTCCGCCGGAACCGCCGTCTGGTCTGTTTCGATATGGACTCCACGCTCATCCAGGCGGAAGTGATTGATGTGCTCGCCGATGCTGCCGGCGTCGGGCCCCGGGTCGCCGCCATCACCGAAGCCGCCATGCGCGGGGAACTGGACTTCACCGAAAGCTTCCGCCAACGCCTTGCCCTCCTGGAAGGCCTCGATGCCGCCGTGCTGCCCCGGCTGGCCGCCGAACTCCCGGTCACTCCCGGCGCGGAAAAACTGATCACCACCCTCAAGCGCCTCGGCTACCGCGTCGCCATCCTCTCCGGCGGCTTCGACTACTTTGCCAAAGATCTGCAGGACCGCCTCGGAATCGATGAGGTGCATGCCAACCATCTGGAAATCATCGACGGCAAACTCACCGGGCGCATCAAAGGCCCGGTGGTCGACGGCCCCCGCAAAGCCGCGCTTCTCCGGGACATTGCCGAACGCGAAGGCTTCCGCCTCGAACAAACCATTGCCGTCGGCGACGGCGCCAACGATCTTCCCATGCTCTCCATCGCCGGTCTGGGCATTGCCTACCGCGCCAAGCCCCTAGTCAAACAGCGAGCCCGCCACGCCCTCGGAAACGTGGGACTTGACGGCATTCTGTATTTGCTTGGCATGAGAGACCGCGATATAACCGCTCTCTGATATGAAACCAATCTCTTTTGCCCTTCTCGGATACGGGCGGGTCGCCCCCACCCACCTCGACGCACTCCTCGCGCTTGTCCCCGAGGCCACCCTCGCCGCAGTCTGCGACACCGATCCCGGCGCCCTGGAACAGGCCCGGCAGGACCTCGATGCCCGTCACGTGCCACCCGTCACGCCCCATGCCTCCCTCGACGCGCTGCTGGCCGATCCGGCGGTCGATGTGGTTTCGGTCTGCACCCCCTCCGGCCTGCATCCCGAACACGGGATCGCCGCCGCCAAGGCCGGAAAACATGTGCTGGTGGAGAAACCCATGGGGGTCACCCTGCCCGCGGCCGAAGCCCTGGTCCGGGCTTGCGCGGACAACGGTGTCCATCTTTTCCCGGTCTATCAAAACCGGCTCAACACCACCCTTCAACTCCTCAAAGCCGCCATCGAAAAAGGCCGGTTCGGCAAGATCTACGCCATCAACAGCACCGTCATCTGGCGGCGTGAACAGTCCTATTACGATTCTGCCGCCTGGCGCGGCACCCGGGCCATGGACGGCGGCGCGTTCATGAATCAGGGGATTCATTTTCTGGACGCCATGCGCTTCATCGGCGGCGAAATCACCGACGTGCAGTCCACCTTCGCCACCCTGGGCCGGACCATCGAATGCGAAGACACCGGCTCCGCGCTGTTCCGCTTCAAATCCGGCGCCCTCGGGAACCTCTTCGTTACCATGCTCGGCATGAACGACCGGGAGGGCTCCCTCACCGTCATCGGTGAAAAAGGCCAGGTTAAAATTGGCGGCACCGCCATGAACACCATCGAGGAATGGACCTTCGCCGCGCCCGACCCCGAACAGGACGCCCTGGCCCGCGATGCGGACTACCACACCGCCAGCGTTTACGGAAACGGACATAAAGCGTTCTACCGGCAGGTTCTCGACACCCTCCGCGCCGGCACCCCGCCCGCCGCGGCCGGCCCGGAACTCGACTCCCTGAAAATACTTCTGCGGATGTACGACAAAGATCTGACGAAACAGGGCTGAAACATCACTCCGCCCGCTGCAGGGTCGCTCTCAGTCCGTACTGATGCAACTGCTGCACATGCAGTTCCGCCTGCTCACGATCCTCGGAGGCCACCAGGGACTTGCCCTGATTATGCACCTCCAGCATCAGCTTTTCGCAGAGCCCCTTGGGATACCCGAACACCTTCTGCAGCACGTACACCACGTAGCTCATTAAATTCACCGGATCATCCCAGACCACCACATTCCAGACTTTGTCCAGGTCGAGCTGCGTCTCGGTTTCCGGAAAAACTTCAATCCCCGGACTCACCGGCTTTCCCCCTGCAGGGTCAGCAGCAGGCGCCGCCCCCCGCCATGGTTCCGGTGCTCGCAGAGATAGATTCCCTGCCAGGTGCCCAGTGCCAGCCTTCCGTCGCGCACCGGCAGCATCAGGGACGGGCCCATCAGACTGGCCTTGATATGCGCGGGCATGTCATCCGGCCCCTCCAGGGTATGCAGCAGATCCGGCATGTCCTCCGGCACCATCCGGTCCAGCACCGTCTCGAAATCCGTCAACACCTCCGGACTGGCATTTTCATTGAGCGTCAGGGAAGCCGAGGTGTGCTGAATAAACACCTGCAAAAGTCCGACCGACACCGCCTTCACTTCAGGCAGAGCCTCCACCACCTCCCGGGTGATGAGATGAAATCCCCGCCGCCGCGGCGTCAAGGTAAGCTGTTTTTGAGTCCATTTCATAAGAAGATTCCCCCTTACCCCGACAATGCGGCCATTTCAAACCCGCGATGCACTTAGTTTATTCCCCGCGCTTTACCCTATTAAACCGCATTCCGGTGAATTCCGGCTTCACAGATGCCCAAGGCTGGGATAAGAGAAGGTCAATGAAATGTTTTACGCTTTTACTTCTGCTGCTCCTCGCGCCCGGTCTCGGGGCCCAAACCATCGCCATTGATGGATTTGCCGCCATGGTCAATGGCGTGATTATCACTGCGGGGGATGTCCTGGAATTCACGTCCGCCCAGCGTC
>PXDP01000110.1 GCA_003565035.1 PVC group bacterium
CCCCAGTCCGCGGAATCGCTTCGGCGTTTGGTGCAGACCCATTCCCGGGACTTCGAGGGGTTAAGTGACAGCCGTGCGATCACGGAGTTTTCTGTGGGGAGATGGGGGATGAAGCTCGCCCTGGTGCTGTTCACGGTGCGGGAAGACACGTTGCTGCGGGAGGTTTCCTCTGTTCGTTCCGCAGGACTGAACCTGTTGGATGTGCTGCCGTTTCCTCTGGCGTTTTACGAGGGAGTGCGGCAGCGGGTGTCGTCAGTCCGCGATCCGCTTTTTTGTGTTCATCTTTCCGGAGACCGGTGTGAATGCATGGCCGGTATCGGCATGGCGGTGCATGATTTGCGCACGCTGCAAATCCCCGGTGCCAAACTTCAACGCGAAGCCGGGGAGGCCGATCCGACACCGGCCGATCCGACACCGGACGACCCATCACAGGACGATTCGGCCCTGAAGACTCCGTCAAACGATACCCAACGATGGATTCAGGAAGTGGCTGCCGCGCTGCGGGAGTTTCAGGAGTCACTTCCGGAAAAGAATTTGGTCAAAACACTTTGGATTGCCGGAGAGACCGTTCCCGCGCCGGAGGTGCTGTCGCGCCTGGGCCGGGAAACATCGGTTTCGGTCAAGGTGTTGGAGACGGGAGACATGGCCTCCATCCTTGGGCAGGGCCTGTCGCGCGGTTCTTTGGTGGCCGACCGGTCACAGCAGGTCAGCCTGCTGCCCCGTGATC
This sequence comes from PVC group bacterium, assembly GCA_003565035.1. Taxonomy (GTDB): domain Bacteria; phylum Verrucomicrobiota; class Kiritimatiellia; order SS1-B-03-39; family UBA6053; genus PXAS01. The sequence continues at coordinate 728 of PXDP01000110.1, forward strand.
TGCAACAGGCGCGGTGGCGGCGCCGGAACGGCTTGCTGTGGGCGGCGGTGTACGGCGTGATGTTCGCAACCCTCTCCATGCTTGTTCTGCATGCGCACCGCCTTAACCGCAGTCTTGACCGGCGGCAGGTCCGGGCCCGTGCACATCTTGAGGCGTTCAGGGCGGTGGAGGCGGAACGGGCGGACCTCGCGGAGCAAATGGCCGGACTGAGCGGGACCGTTCTTCCCCTGAGGGATGCCGCCCGGAATTATCCCCGGATGGCCCGGGTGCTTGATGCGGCCCGGGAGGCCCGCGATCCTTTGGACTGGTTTGTGCTGGCCGCGGATGCGGACGCCTACTTTTCAGACCTCTCCCCGAGGCGTTTGCCTCCGGCGATGGCGGGCCGGGTTTCCACTGTGATCATGGAGGGTTACACGCCCGTGGAGGATCTCTCCACGGTCCGGCGCATGATCGAGGCTCTCCGGCAAAAACCGTTTATTGAAAGTGTGGATCTTTTGCCGGATGATCAGATCCAACAGTCTTCCGCAGTCAACGGGATGTGGAATCTAGAAGGCCTTCGCCGTTTCGCGTTGGAAATCCGTCTGCGCGGGAGGCCGCAATGATTCGGGTCCTCCGCGATGCAGACCGTCCCGGAATGGGGGCGAGGCATGTCCTGCCGTTTCTGGGAAGTGTGCTGTTGCTTGCGGGTGCGCTGCACCTGATGGCCCTGTATCACCGGCAGGGTCAGCTTCGGCAGGGATTGGAGGATCTTCTTGAAGAGGTTGCGGTCTTCGAGGCGGGAGAGGGCGGACAGCCCCTGCAGGACCTTTTGCGACGCGACCGTGCCCGATATGCCTTCCTGGTCCGGGAATGGGAGATCCTGGAACCGAGGATTCAGCAGTTCCGGCAAAAAAGTCTCGCTGAAATTTTTCCCCGCAACCCCGAGGGGCGGATTGATTTTAAAATTGCCATCATCGAGGCCCGGCAGTTGTTGCTGAAGCTGTCTCAGGAGCATGTCACCGTCCTGCCCCCTCATCTGGGCATTCCGGACACGATTGCCGAGAGTGAGCAGGCCGATATTCGTCAGGGGCAATTAACCGCAACCCTCCGGATTCTCGTGAAGTGTATCCGGCTGGACATCCCCGAGATTCTGCAGGTTCAGTCCTTGCCGCCGATGCGGCATCCCCGGCACGGGGAGGGGGCTTCGGAGTTGATGGTCTATCCGGTGTATGTGGTTTTTGAGAGTTCGTATGAGGGCTTGGCCCGCCTGTTGCATGAAATTCAAAACAAAGAATTGTTTTTTGCGCTGCAGCATTTGCACGTGGAAAGCCAATTTCCAGAGGATCCGGAGCGGTTGAGAGTTCATGTCCTCTGGAACGCCGTCGGATTTGGCGGACCGGAATTCCCCGAGGCGGAAACGCTTCCGCCGGAAGACACGGAAGAGGCGGATTTTGCGTTATTCACCGGATTCGATTTGGAGGATGCGTTTTGAGTTCCGACCTTGATTCCCGCAACACGCAACCCGCGGAAAAAGCCCTGCTGGCCGCGTTGATCCTCTTTGTCTTCGCAGGAGTGTATGTTCTGCTGGCCCGGGCCCCCGAGGAGGACCCGCCTCCGTTCCCGAGCGGAGACAACGGGGGGCGCCCCGGCGGAGCGGCTCTTTCGGGCTTTGAACTGGAACCGGAGGGACCGCTCCTGCGGTATAATCTGTTTGTGTCGGACAGTCAGGCGCGCTGGCGGCCGGATCCTGAATCACTCCTTTTGGAGGATGCGGACCCTTACGAAGAGTATGCCCTTGAAGTGTTTGAAGAGATGATGACTCCGCCCGTGCCGCCACCGCCCCCGCCCCCGGAGCCGCCTCCGGAGCCGCCGCCCGCCCCGCGCCGCATTGAGGTGCGCTATGCCGGAGTGGTGCATCGCCTTGACGGCCAAAGACGCGCCTTGCTGGATGTCCGACCGAACGGAAGTCAAATGCTGCTTCAGGTCGGGGATATCTTTGAAGGCTTTCGTGTGGAGGGAATTTACCGGGAACACCTGACGTTGGAGCGGGACGGGGACCTGATCCCTTTGCCGCTGAACACCTCCGAAACGTTGGAGGCTCCGTGAATCCGGCCCTCTTCGATACGGCTGCGGAAGCGGATGGACTGCCCCGCCTGAACACCCGCAATCTTCAGATTGAGGCGTCCGTTCTGAAGAAGGTTCCCGTCCGTGCGGTGGTCCGTTTCCGGATACTGCCGGTGGCGGTCAAGGGCGAAACCCTTCTCCTGGCCACGGACCATGAGCGAAGCGCGGGAGAGATCGCGGAATTGAATGTGCTGATGGACCGTCCGATCGACTGGGTGCTGTGCGGGGCCTCCGAGCTGACACAGCTCATTTCCCACTTCTACGGACTGGGACTGGATGCGTATCTGCGATGGATGGATCAGTCCTCCGGCGAAGGTTCGGATGCCCTCAACGGGGAACCCCCCGGCATACGCGCCTTCATTGATGAGATTCTTCGCGAGGCGGTGGCCATTCAGGCCAGTGACATCCATTTGGAGCCCACCCGGGACAACCTGATCGCGCGTTTCCGGATTGACGGTGTGTTGCATGATATTCCGCTCCCCCAGGGTATTGGCGCGTTTCGCAAGGCGGTTGTCTCCAGTCTTAAAGTGATGGCAAATCTGGATCTTGCGGACCGGAGGCTGCCTCAGGACGGCCGTTTTGAAAAGCGAATGGCCGGCGGACAGCTTGATATTCGCGTCTCCGTCCTCCCCACCCGCGATGGCGAAACCCTGGCGCTTCGGCTGCTGAACCGGAGCGACACCTTTTTAGGACTTCACGAACTGGGACTTCCTGAGATGCAGCGGCAACAGCTCGATCGGCTGATTCAACGGCCGCACGGACTGGTCCTGTTCACCGGGCCCACCGGAAGCGGAAAAACGACCAGTCAGTACGCCGTGCTGGACGAAGCCAACAACCGTCAGCGGAAAATCATCACCCTGGAAGATCCAGTTGAATATCAGATTCCTGGAATTACGCAGTTGCAGGTGCAGTCCGGCATCGGGTTCACCTTTGCGCAGGGATTCCGTTCGGTCCTCCGTCATGATCCGGATATCATTCTGGTGGGGGAAATCCGCGATGACGAGACGGCCGGTATTGCCGTAAGCGCGGCGCTGACCGGTCACCTGGTGCTGAGCACCCTGCACACCAATGACAGTGTCAGCGCCGCGACCCGATTGATCGATATGGGCATTGAGCCCTATCTGGTGGCATCAAGCCTGGAGGGGGTGATTTCTCAGCGGCTGGTGCGGCTGCTTTGTCCCCAGTGCCGCCGGGCCCATGCGCTGGATTCGGGGATGCAGGATGAGGGGCTTCCGCATATGCCGCCTCTGACCGCCGAGTCCCGAATCTGGGAGGCGCAGGGGTGTCCGTCCTGCCGGTTCACCGGCTACCGCGGGCGGGTGGCGCTCTTTGAGATTTTGGAGCTTTCCGATGCTTTGCGGAGTCTGGTGGCCAAACGGGTGGCCAGTCCACGCCTGTATCAGGTCGCCCTGGAGCAGGGAATGATCCCGCTTCGGTCCGCCGGCTGGCATCAGGTGCTGCAGGGACGCACGACCCTTGGCGAACTCCTCCGCACCACGTCGGATATCAGCCCAAGACGTGCCGGAATGTCCGCCGTTTCTTCGTGACACTTTCCAGGCGGGGCAATTTTGAAGTGACGTTATCGGGGCGTTCCATCCTGAAAACATCCGCCCAGGAACTGGATGCGGCCGGGAAGGCGGGTGCGGATGCTGAATGTGGAGGCGGTATCCGGAAAATCTGAGGGGAGGAACCCTTTGCGGATGGAGATCAAACCGTCTTGGCGGGCAAAGCTGTTGCGGTAGATTCGGGCAAAAAGCGAAAATCCGGTATAACTCCAGCGGCTGCGGCGGAGATCACTGAAGACAAACCCGCGGCGGGCGAGGCGGGCGGCATCGGCCAGCAGTTGGCGGACGGCGTCGTCGGGGAGGTGATGGAGAAAATGATTGGCGAACAGATAGTCGAAGGGAGCCAGGGCTTCCAGATTCAGGGCATCCCCGGCACGGATGTCGAGTCCGGGGGTTCTGCCGTGGCGTTCTTTGGCGTAACTGACCGCACGGGGATCGGCATCCACAGCGGTGATGCGGAGATCAAGACCCCGTTTGCGGGCGGCCTCCAAAAGCCACACGGGGATATCACAGGCCCCCGCACCCAGATCGACCAGATGATAGGCCTGACCGGGCTGCATATCCGTCAGCACCGTTTCGCGTAGAAGAGGCCGGACCCGGCTGAACAGTCGGTTGATTTGATGAAACTGATCCAGGGTGCGGGCCAGTTTTTCCGGATCGCAATCGGGTTGATCCATCAATTCGGACTCCCGGGCGCGGAGGCTGAATTCGGGCGGCAGATTTTTCATGGAAAAGGTGTCCGCAAGGAACTGATGTGTTCCGGGGGAAGCGAGTGCTGACTGTAGAAGGGTGTGACGGGTATGACTCCAGGCCGGTCCGGTGCGGGTCCCGAGGGCCATGCCGAGTGCCACGCGTCGGGAGGCGGTGCGGAAGGCGCGCCGTCGGTCGCGGGTGTAGTTGGTCAGTTCGCGGACAGAAGGCTCCGGCAGGATGCGGGCAAGATGCGCGGCATCGGCAAAGCCGGTGTTCATGCCCTGACCGCCAATGGGGCTCATGATGTGGGCGGCATCGCCGCAGAGGATGACGTTCTCTTTCACGCAGGATGCCGCCAGCAGCCGGCGGGGGGTGAAGGCATAGGGTTCGGAATGTGGGCGGCCCTCCAGATTGATCTTGGCGGTTTCCATCACGCGGGTGCGGAGGGTTTCGAGGGTGGGCGGGGCGTTTACGCACTGGGCAATCCAGCGGCGGTGCTGACCCGGAAGCGGAAACGATTCGAGTGCCCCTTCCGGCGAGAACCAGATGCGGGCATCGGGGCCGAGCGTTTCGAGGTCGGGAAAATCGGCCATAACAAAGTTTGCGCCGTACGTTTTTTGCCGGGTGACGAAGCCCAGATGCTCCCGGAGAGGGCTGTGGGCACCGTCGCAGGCAATGATCCGGCCCGGATGGGCGGCGGTGTCGGACGGTTCCCAGGCGGTGCCCTCCAGAAAGGTCACCTCCTGATAGTCCGCCAGCCGTTCCCGAAGCAGTTTCAGGGTTTGAAATTGCGGCAGGGAGAGGATGTGCTGCCCGGGGGTGAACTCCAGCGTGCCGCATTCCCGCTGTGCCTCAAAGACCCGGGCCCGGGGAATGAGAATTCCCTGTTCGAGAAACGCGGTCTTCAGGCCGAGCGTATCCAGAATGGCGAGGGAGGGCGGGGTGATGCCGATGGCCATGGAGGCCTCCGGCAGCCCTGTGCGTTTTTCGTAGAGGATGACCTCACGGCCTTGCTGCGCCAGCAGGCAGGCGAGTAGTGAGCCCACCGGACCCGCACCCACAATGACTGTCGGGGATTTCATGCTGTGAACCGCTCCAGGAAGGCGGTCTCCACGGTCAGTCCGGGTCCGAAGGCCATGGCGGCGGTGCGGGCTCCGGACGGATGCGCACGCAGTCCCTCTTTCAGCAGAAAAAAGATTGTGGCACTGCTCATGTTGCCATGGCGGCGGAGCACATCCCGGGCAAGGTCCAGGGCGTCGGACGGCAGGGTCATGGCTGCGGAAATCCGGTCGAGAATCGATTTTCCACCCGGATGCACCGCCCAGAAATCAACCGATTCCGGTGGCCAGCCGATATGATCCAGCAGCGGTAAAAGCGTTTGACGAATATTGTCGCCAAGGATTTGGGGGACATAACTGGAGAGGGTAATGTCGTAGCCGTGGTTGCCGATTTCCCAGGTCATGGCCTCTTCGCCCGAAGGCACCAGGGTGCTGGACAGGTGACGAATTTGATAGCCCGGAGATCCGGAAGCCGGCGGCCGGGCACTGACCAGGGCGCAGCCGGCACCGTCGGCAAAAAGCGAGGAGGCCACCAGCGCCTCAGGGTTGTCGGTTTCCAACTGAAGGTGCAGACTGCACAGTTCCATGCATTGAATCAGGACGACAGCCTCGGGATTGACCCGGCAGAGGGTCTCCGCCAGGCGCAGCGCGGGAAAGGCGGCATAGCAGCCCATAAACCCCAGGTGAAACCGCTGGGTGGCGGGGGACAAGCCAAGGCCCCGGACAATGCGCTGGTCGGGGCCGGGCGTGTAAAAGCCGGTGCAGGAGGCGGTGATGACATGGGTGATGTCGGCGGGGGAAACGTCCGGCGCCGCGGCCAGGGTTTTGCGGGCCAGCTCGACCGAAGCGGGGCCGGAAATCCGGACATAGGTCTTGTTGCGGTCGCCGGTGAGGGCATTGTCCCATTTGCCGCTGGGGTCGGGCGCGAACAGATCCCCGGTGCCGTCGAAAGGCACACAGGTATGGCGCGTATCAATGTCGGACTGCCGGTAAATATGCCGGGCAATGCGCCGGGTTCGTTTGTCCTCAAGTTGGGTAAGGATCCGCCTGGAGGCTTCGGCTTGTGAGAGGGTTGCAGGGGGATTCCAGGTTTCGAGGGCATGGATAAAAACGGACATTGGAGATTATCGCTTGAAACGCGGGGATTGCAATGTCATGAGCGCTTCCATGACAAATGAACCCGCTGAACCGAACGTCAAAACCACGCCTCCCGGTCTGTACCTGGTGGGAACCCCCATTGGCAATCTGGAGGACATGAGCTTCCGCGGCGTGCGGACGCTGAAGGAGGTCGACACAATTCTCGCCGAGGACACCCGCAAGACCTGCATTCTGCTGCGGCATTATGAGATCAGCAAGCCGATGGTGTCGTGTCATGAATTTAACGAGGCCTCCCGGGTGGCCCGGGTGGTGGAGGAGATCTCCGCCGGAAAAGCGGTGGCTCTGGTGAGTGATGCGGGGATGCCGCTGATCTCCGATCCGGGATACCGGCTTGTACACGCCGTGCGGGAGGCCGGGCTGCTGCTGACCGCCATTCCGGGTCCGACCGCGCTGACCACGGCCGTGGCTCTGAGCGGCTGGGGCGGTGACGGGTTTGTGTATGTCGGATTTCCACCAAACAAAAGCGCCGGGCGGCGGCGTCTGCTGGAGTCCCTGCGGGACGAGGCGCGTCCGGTGGTGATGTATGAATCCACCCACCGCATCGAAAAACTGATGGCGGATATTGACGGGCTGCTGGGGGATCGTCCGGTGTTTTTCGGACGGGAACTCACGAAAAAATTTGAAACGCTCAAAACCGGCACCGCCGCCGAATTGGGGGCTTTTCTGCAAACCCACAGTTCAAAAGGCGAATTTGTGGTGATCCTGGGGCCGCCCGTCAAAGAACGCTGAAGTGAGGTCCTTGATAAAAAGAAACCCCCGAAAGCGCGAGCTTGCGGGGGTTTGGAGGAATGACATGAAAACAAAAAATGGCGTACCAGGAAGGATTTGAACCCTCAACCTTCTGATCCGTAGTCAGATGCTCTATCCAATTGAGCTACTGGTACACGCGGGAGCCCCTTATACACCGAAAAAGGCTTCGGGCGCAAGTGGAAATTTCAAGAAAGTTTGTCCAGGGTCCGTTCCACCCGGTTGAGACGCTGGTCAAGAGCGGTATCGTGGGTCCGGGCCTCCAGCAAACGGCGGATTTGCAGGCTGACGGCCGCGGCGGAGGTGAGGCCCAGGTGTTTGGCGATGTCCTGCTGATGGCGTTCGCCCTGGTTATATAGAAAATGCGCGAGGGCCGGCCGGGCGAGATCTTTGCGGCGGCGCTGTTGGAGATTTTTGGGGTTCAGATCGAACTCCGCCGCAACCGCTTCGACAATTTTATTCATGGCAATACCCCGCTTGGATTTTCCGTGCAGACGCAGCGCTTTTCCGCCTTTGCCTTTTTTGACGGATTCGTGCAGCGTCCGGATCTCTTCCAGAAATTTCGGTGACCCCACCGCATAGGGCGAGGCGCTGAGCATCGTGGTGACGGATGCTGCCGGGGAGAGGGCGGTTTCTTCGCAGAGGGCCTGAAAGCGTTCCGGCCGGGTGGCGATCCGTCCGCCCACCGCTTTGAGAACCGCCTGCGGGTCCAGCCGGCCGGGCGAATCCGGCTCCCCGCCCAGGATGGGGCCGAGGCTGGTGTACGTCGCATTCAGTAACAGAGCCTTTTTCCGGTCGCTGCGGGTGACCTGCGGATTTTCACGGACCGGAAGGCTGTGGATCCAGGCGGCGACCGACACCACCGCGCTGCCGGGTTCCACCAGTTTGGATTTGTACCGTCCCTGCATGACCGGACCGCTATGAACGTACAGATGATGCAGATGGCGGGCAAACCCGGTCTGCAGTGCCTGAACAAAAGCACTGGGATTGCCGCGGGGGGCATGAAACATCAGTTCCCCCCGGTTTCCGGCCAGGGCATAGGCGTAAACGGTCATGTGATGTTTCAGCGCAGTGATGTCAAGCAGATGAAGGAAATGCCGGCAGTCAGCATCCTCGACAAAAAGCCCCATGCCCTCAGAGCCTTGGAGTTGAATAAAATAGATGCCGTCCTGCAGTTGGAGTCGTATTGGTCTTGCCATACCTTAATGTAATCAGGCTTGCGCGTTTGTCCAACAGTTTTTTTTCATTCGCCTTATGAACGGGGCGAATCCCGGACTTGGTGAATCCCCAACGGATCGCTGCGCCGGACAACGGATGGGGAAAGTGGACGGGGCGCATCCGGGAATTGTTGAATACCCAACGGATTGCTGCGCCGGACAACGGATAGGGAAAGAGATGCATGAGGATGCTTGGGCCGGCAATGGCCGTCCGCGCCATAGGACCGCCAAGTTTACCACGCTCTGGCGTGGCGCCGATTGGCCCAGCGGCCGGCAATAGCCGTCCGCGAATGCCGATCAGGCG
>PXDP01000201.1 GCA_003565035.1 PVC group bacterium
ACATTTCCACCACTGCCGCCTTTGTTACCGCCGGGGCCGGGGTTCCGGTGGCCAAACACGGAAACCGGGGCGTCTCCAGTCGCAGCGGCAGTGCCGATGTGCTCAAAGAACTCGGCGTGAATCTTGCCGCAGACTCCGAAATTATGGGCAAATGCCTGGATGAAATCGGCATCGCCTTTTTGTTTGCCCCCTCGCTGCATCCGGCCATGAAACATGCCATCGGCCCGCGCAAAGAGCTGGGCATCCGCACGCTGTTCAACATTCTCGGACCGCTCAGCAATCCCGCCCAGACCCGCCGCGGGGTGCTGGGGGTTTACAGCAGTGCCATGGTGGATTTGGTGGCCAACGCCCTTGCGGAACTGGATGCCGTCCACATGTTTGTGGTGCATGGCGACGACGGCCTCGACGAAATCACCACCACCACCACCACCGAAATCGCCGAAGTCAAACACGGAACCGTCCAGCGCTTCACCCTGAGTCCCGAGGAATACGGATTTGACCGTGCCGCGATTGAGGACCTGCAAGGGGGCGACCCGGCGGACAACGCGGAGATTACCCGGTCAATTCTCAGCGGTGCGCCCGGTCCCATGCGGGATATCACCCTGCTCAACGCCGCCGCCGCCATTCACGCCGGCGGCAAATCAAAGGATTTGGCGGAAGCCCTTGGCCTCGCCAAACGCTCCATCGACTCCGGAGCGGCCCTCCAAAAGTTGGAGGCACTGGTTCGAATGACGAATGGGGAGTGACAAGTAGCTCGGCGGACCCCGCCGGGAGTTATGGTTTTCCGATGATCGGAAAAGCAGGCGCATGGTTTTCCGATCATCGGAAAACGCTCAGAAGCCCGATTATTCCAGTTCGGCACCCGCCCGGAAGAAGCGGGGGCCGACGGGGAAATGGTCCAGGCGGTAGATCCGTTCTTTGAGGCCGGGGTCGTGGTAGACAGGGTCATCCTCTACTAAAATCAAGGTGTCGGATGTCCATTCCCCTTGGGTCAGGGAGGTGGTGAATTCGGGTTGGGTTTGGAGATCGGTCATGCCGGTACGCATGTGGAGTCGGACGGCGGGCCAGAGGTCCCCCGCATCTTCGACGAAAAGAAGCTCCACAGTGGGATCGTTGCCGAAGGCGTAGCGCTGGGCGTTGGTAAAGCCGAGGGTTTCGCCCAGGGCGTTTACGGCGTTGACGGAGGGACCGCTGATGGCATTGTCGCTGATGTGATCGGGCCGGAAATGGGTGCGGCGCCAGTGCTCGTAGTCGTCATAGGTTCCTCCGTCGGTGATTTGGAAACGAAAGGTGTCGGTGCCGGAGTGGATAAGGTTTTCTTCTCGGTCAAAATCTTCATGATCCTGCTTTAAGTCAAAGGCCTCAAAGCGGAAAGTGAGGTCGTAGGTGCCGGGATGGCTGAAGGCCCAACTGTAGTGCAGGTGGTTCCCTGGCGTCATGGTGAGGGTATTGTTGGGAGGCGTGAGTTCCGAACTCATGAGCAGAGTAATATTACCTGAAAAGATACGGTACACTGAAACTCTGGAGCCCGGGGGAGCGGTTACGGATTCGAGAATCATATTGATTTCAGCCAAATGTCCCACGCTCTCATCTTCGGTGGCAAAGCCGAGATACGGAAGGGTATTTGGCACTCCGTTGAATGGAAGGATATAAATCGGTTCGCCTGCGGCGACGCCCAGGAAATCCCACTGTGTGCCGGATGGACGATTTGCGGGGGGTGTGGCGTCATCAAAGATTCCCAGAGCCCGGATTTCGTGGGTGGAAAATCCGGCGTCATTTGAGATTTGACCCTCGATGTTTGCGCCATCGTTTTGCCAGTACCCCATGATTTGCCCGCCGACAATCCTGGGGCCGATATCGATATGGCCGGACGTGTAGGCTCGATACTCAAAAAGTTCTGCCTGCAAAAGTGCAGGCAGAACCATGAGGAAGGGGGTTATGCGGTTGGAAAATGCGTTAGGCATTGCGGTTTTTCAGTTTACGGGCCCCGATTAAGCCGATGGCTCCGGTGAGGAGCAGCATGATGGTGGAGGGTTCGGGGATGACGTTGAAGGTGAGGGTGGTATTGCCGGTAGAGGCTGTTGCACCATGCGCTCCGCCGACTCCGTCGAGATCAAAGGCTAAGACGTATTGTCCTAATTCCGAGAAGCCCCAGTTCCGGTGGACATGGGTGTAATTTCCGAAAATCGCAGCGTTTTCGCCTGCGGCGGTGTTCATCATAGGGGACAGGGGGTCACCGAATTCATCAAAGCTTGTTATCATCACATGTGGAGAGCCTGCTGTGCTCAGAGAGATTCCGTTGAAAAAGGAGTTTGCAAGGTCCAAGGTCATGATGAAGCCTTCGTTATTATCGAATTGTTGCACATTCCCTGAACCAAAATCTTCTCTCAGACGGGTGCGGATGCCCAGGTCCGGTGAGGTCCCGGCACTGTGCCAGGGGGATCCGGAAGCACGGGAAAGCCAAAAATCGGTGCCGCCCTCTTGAATTTGCTCACTGGTTTGCACATTTACGGTCAAGCTGGAGAAAACATAGTCGCCGGTGTTTCCCGCCGAGTTGGGAACCTGATTCCCCACAATGCCTGTCCATGTTGACGGGGAGGATGTGTTATTAAAGGGTGACGTTAGTCCCGTGGCATCCGCTGATGTGGGCTGACCCGCAGTCCCTTTGGCTCTAAAGACCGTTACCCAGTTATTGGCATCACTGTCATAATAGAAGGTGAGGTCGGCGGCGTTGCCGTTGAAGGTTATATCCTGGGCGGAAAGAAAGGGGGAGATGCCGGCGACTAAAAGGCCGATGAGAAGTTTGCGTGTGTTGTTCATGAAGTTCGTTTCCTTGGGGTTTTATCGATAACAATTTATCAATATCTGTATTTTTTCGCTACGTCAACGAAAAGGGCGAAAAAAATTCATTTGAAGATTTTCCGCCAGGTCTGGAAGCGTATCTCTGTGAGGTAGGGTGCTTTGTTTCCGTACTGTAGCAGGACACGGCTGGCATCGAGTTCGAGATGCAGATTATCGAGCGTGTTCAGGGGAGAGAGGGGCTGTTGAGGTGCGGGAAGTGTGTGAAGCGAAAGTGCTTGCAGTGCGGCGAGGGTGGGGATTTCCGGATCGGTCAGGTTTTCGGCGGTGAGACGGGTTTTTGCGGTGTTCCAGTCGAGTCGGCCGTTTTTCCAGCCGATGAGTCCCAGAGCGGGGGACTCGGGTGAGGTTTCGCGAAGGATCAAGTGGGTAGTGCCGAAAACGGTTCGGAAGCTGTTGAGGATGAGGGTGACTTGCTCTTCGGTGAGTTGATACAGCGGCAGCCACATACAGAAGAGTCCGTCGGGTGCGAGAGCGGCGCGGCAGGCGGTGAAGTGTTCGACGGTGAAGAGGCGGCCTTCGCCGGGTCCCCAGGGAAGGAAGAGGTCGCTGACGAGCACGTCAAAACGATCAGGGCTGGCGGCGACCCAGGTACGGGCGTCTTCGATGTGGACGGTGGAGCGGGGATCGGTGTACCAGTTGCGGTTTTCGGTGGCGAACCATTGGTGGGCGGCTTGGGCGACGGTGCTGGAGAGTTCCGCAGTTTCAACGTGTTCGACGGCGGTGTGATCGAGGGCGGCACCGGGGGAGATGCCGGTGCCGGCCCCGAGGAAGCCCACGCGGTGAGGCGTGGGGTGCAGCAGCAGGGGGATGTGGGCCTGCCGTGCCTGGGCGGGGGTGGCGGCGGATGATCCGAGGATATACTGATTGTACATGAGGATGGCCCGGCCCATGGCGGGGTGATCCAGGATGGCGAAACTGCCTTCGCGTCCGTGGGATTCTTCACGGACATGCGGGCGCAGGGAGGGATGCGTGGTGGGCAGCGACGGGAAAACCTGCAGGCTGATGTAGCCGCCGACGAAAAACAGGGCCAGGGCGGCCCGGCGGATCCAGGGTGATGGATGCGGCGGGATGAGCAGGTTGGCGGCAAACAGGTAGAGGGTTCCGAGCAGTCCCAGCGTGCCAAAGGGGCCGAAGGCGGGGAGGAGGAAACGGTAGGCCGCTTCCGCGCCCAGCCATCCGCCGAGTCCGTTCACCGCCAGGAGACCGCCCCAGCGGGCGCCGGTGGACTGCGTGGAGCCCTGGGCACTCAGCCGGGCGGCAAGCGGAAACCAGAGTCCGGCAAAAAAGACGGCGGGTCCGAACACGAGGAGACTGAACAGGACAATGCGGAGAAAAAATGCCGTCAGAGAGGCCGCCGGGGTATCCACCGGAAAATGAGGAGCAAAGGTGTGAAAGAGAAACGGGCTGATCCACAAAGCGATTCCCGCCGAAATTGCGGTGATGAAAAGGCCGTTCTCCCGCCAAAAAGGAGAGAGCGGCAAGGTGGCGACCGAAAGACCGCAAACCGCAAGAATACCAATGAAGGCAAAAAGGATGGCTCCCGGCGCAAAAAACGAGAGGGGGGCGACCAGTTGCACGAGCATGAGGGCGTTGATTTCCAGGGCCAGAACCAGAAATCCTGAAAGCGCGGCCACGGCCAGAAGCGTTCGTGGCGAGGGGACGGCGGCGGGAACGTTGTCGGATTTCGGGGGGGCTGGGACGGGGGAAAGCGGGCTGGAGAAATGATCGAAGCAGAGATAAACGACGGTGGAAAGCAGGTTTCCAACAATCACCCAGCGCATGGCGGAGAAAAGACCTGCACCTGCAGGAAGATAGAGAATTCCGAAGAGAATGCCGGCCAGGGCACCGAAGGTGTTGGCGACATAAAGGGGCAATCCGGGATCCCGGTCGGCGTTGCGGTCTGTGTGAAGCGCGGAACCGGCCATGGGCAGAAAAAAGCCCATGGCAAAGGCGGGCGGGAGCACCAACAGAACCGAAAGCGCGGTTTTCAGGAGGGCCCCCGGTGTCGCAAGCAGCCGTTCCGCACCCAGCCAGGGCCAGAGGGGGTCGGCCCAGAGGGGCAGGGTGAGCATGGGAACCGAAAGCAATGCCACGCCGAATTCCGCCAGCGCGGCCATGCGCCAGGGCCGCTGGGTGCGGGCGGCGATCCGGCCGGCGACCTGGGCACCGAGGGCGAGTCCGAGGAAAAAACATGCGAAAACGCGGGCGGTGGAGCCGGCGGCGGCCCCCATCAGGTCGACCATCCGGCGGGTCCAGAGAAGCTGTTGGGCCAGAGCCAACGCACCGCTGAAAAATGCCATGGCCAGGATCAGCGGGCCGGGCGGAGCTGAACGGGACGGGTTCATCGGGTTTTAGCGGGGGGCCTTCCCCGGCTCGCCGGGATTGTTGCCGGCTTCGATCCATTCTTTCATTACCGAGGCGCGGAGATTTTGCACACCCCCGTCGGCGTAGAGGTAGTTGGAATCCCCCCGGGTACGGTCAGAGGAACGGTTCCCCCGCCGGAAGCGGTCGGCTTCGACATCGCTCAAAAACCGAACCCAGTTGGTCCACTCATTTGTATGGGTGTGATCGTTGGTTGCACCGGTTCCCGTGTTATCCGAGACGATGAACGCCATCATGGTGCGGGTGGGGTTCGGGATGTCGAACAAGCCGTTGATATTACTACCCAAGACGTTGCCGAAATCATCGGTCTGGGTATCAAAAAGAATGTCGTTCACGATATAACTGGTTCCGCCCCGGCGCAGGCGCTCGGCACCATTGGGGTCGGCGGGAGAGATCCGGATCTGATCCATATTGCCCAAATAAGATGCCAAGAGAAAGATCCACGATTCCTCTTCGTTTTGACCTGTCGCATGCCGGGTGGGGGGGAGGCGGCCGCGGTGTTCCGTGGCATAGGTCAGGATGCCCAGGCCGATCTGCCGCATGTTGGACATGCATTGCGTGCGCCGGGCCGAAAGCAGGGCCCGGGAAACGCCTCCGGCGGTGAGCCCCATAAGAAGCAGGATAATGGTGACCACCACCAGCATTTCGATCAGCGTGAACCCCCCGCGCCGTATCGAGCCGCCGCGATAGGAGGAGGGAGATTTGTTCAGGGGGTAAAGAGGGGTAGCCATACAGAAACCCCTTTAACTCACGATAACGATTTATCAACATCTTTAGATGGGATTCGCCTGCGGGCGTACGGAACCCACATCAGGTGCGCGCCTTTGAGGCGGGGGTGCCGTAGTGGCGTTTATAGGCGCGGTGGAAGGTTTGCACGGAGGCGAACCCGCTGAGGGCGGCGATGTCTTCGAGGGGCATATGGGTGCTGAGGTTGAGGAGGCTGCGGGCGTGCTCCAGACGGAGCCGGCGCAGAAAGGCGGCTGGACTTTCGCCGTAGCGGGCGTTGAATTCACGGCTGAAATGCTCCCGGCTGATCCCGATCTCGGTACACCATTCTTTGAGATTTTTGTGCTCACGGCAGCGGGTCTCGAGCAGATGCCGTCCATAGGCGACGGGATCGCTCCGGCGCGTGTCACGGCCCTGTTCCCGGTGGAGGCTGAGCAGCAGTCGGTAGATGCATTCGGCGTGGGTGATCCGGTCCGCGGGCCGCCCGGTTTCAAATTCGGAGAGGAGCTGAAGGAGGAGCCGATGGGCATCGCCTCCGGTCTCCATACGGAGCACGGGGCCGTACTGGCTGCGCAGGCCTTCGAAGAGTTCGGATACCCCCGCTTGGGGATCCATGACGATGTATTCGGTCGCGTACGGCAGGCTGGAGTCCGCCGTGAGTCCGTAATGGCTGTCTTCCCCGTGGCGGAACAGCATGGCCTGACCGGGATGCACCTCCGTGGACGAGTTGCCGCAGGTGAACCCGCAGCTTCCGCTCAAGGTGCGCTGGATCACCAGCCCCTGATCAGGGGGGCGGGTCCGGTTGTCCCACTGGTAGGCGCGGGTGGTGTGGATTTCCCGGCGGACCAGGCGGATGTCGGGAAAGACGGTTGGCGGGGGCATAAGTGAACATATCACAAAATGCATATAAAATATCAAGAAATGTCCCATAAAAAATGAAGTGAGGACCTGTAGGATGTCACGTATCGTTTGCATCATATAATTTCAACCTCAGGAGACATGTTATGGCCACGGCAAAAAAATCATCGAAAGCGGGACATGCGGACCACACCCAGGATGCGAAAGAAAAGGGCCTTCCCGGTGTTTTTTCGCGGAAGATCAAGGTGGCGTTCATGGGCGCGGGCAGTTTTTTCACTCCGCGGGTGCTCAATGATATTCTGAAGACGCCGGGGCAGGCGGGTGGCACGTTTGCGCTGGTGGATATTGATGAACGGCGGCTGAAACTGACCACGAAGATCGTTCGGAAACTGGTCAAAGGCACGGCATGGAAGGTGGTGGCATCGGCAGACCGGCGGAAGGTGCTGAAGGGGAGTGATTATGTGATCAACTGCATTGAGGTGAGCGGGGCGGCCTGCGTGGAGATGGACAATGATATTCCGCTGAAGTACGGGGTGGATCAGTGCATCGGCGACACGATTGGACCGGGCGGACTGTTCAAGGCGCTGCGGACGATTCCGGCGTGGCTGGAGATCCTGAAGGACTGCGAGGAGCTGTGCCCGCAGGCGCTGGTGCTGAATTATACGAATCCGATGTCGATGCTGTGCACGGCGGCGGGGCGGGCGAGTTCGATGGAGGTGATCGGCCTGTGTCACAGTGTGCAGGGGACGAGCAATCTGCTGGCCCGCTATGCGGGAGTCGCTTATGAGGAGCTGGAATGGGAATGCGCGGGGATCAACCACCTGGCCTGGTTCACCACACTGGCCCACAAAGGGAAAGATCTGTATCCGAAGCTGAAAAAAGATTTTGCGGCACAGATCCGGAAGTCGCTGGCAGAAGTCGAGGCAGGGTCGGTGGATCCGGAGTGGCTGTCTGCCTGGTCGGGTCCGCAGCCGGAGGGTATGCCGGAGCATCATCACGATTTGATCCGCAAAGACATGTGTTTGAACTTCGGGGCGTTCATCACCGAGAGTTCCGGGCATCTGTCCGAATATCTGCCCTATTACCGGAAATCGGAGGCGGGGCGGAAGCTGCTGCGCTGCGGATACGACGGGGGCTCGCGCTTTTATGCCACGAATTGGCCGGACTGGCGCAAACATCAGGATGATCAGCGCACGGCGATTCTTAAAGGAGAGAAGGCGATGGATTGGGAGCGGAGCTGGGAATATGCCTCCTGGATTATTGAGGCGCGCGAGAAAAACACGCCCTACCGGATTCACGGAAATGTGATGAACCAGCCCCGTGCCGGGTCGGGACTGCTGATCAGCAACCTGCCTGCCGATCAGTCGGTGGAAGTGGCCTGTCTGGTGGACGGGAACGGAGTGCATCCCACCCGCTACGGCGCGCTGCCGGCGCAGATGGCTGGGCTGTGCGCCTCGAATCTGGCCATGTTCGGTCTGGCGGCGGATGCGGCGATCCACCGGAGCATCGAAACGGCGGTGCATGCGCTCATGCTCGACCCGCTCACCGCCGCCGTTTGCACCCCGACCCAGATCCGGGAAATGGCATTGGAGATGTTCGAGGCGCAAAAGGCGTTTTTGCCGGACTATCAATAAGCGCCTCCGCCAAGGAGGTTCGGGTTGAACTCCGCTGCGGTCATTGCGCCTGATGCAGGGCAACGGATAGCTCCGCCGGACAACGGATGCCTATCCGCAGATTATGCATCCTCATGCATCGCTTTCCCTATCCGTTGTCCGGCGCAGCGATCCGTTGGGTATTCACCAATTCCGGGATGCGCCCTATGGCGGTCTCATCCGGCATGATGTAGGAATCATAACAGGCAATCTTAGCTGTGCAAATATATTTTTGTATTGTAAAATGGAGGGGTTCTTTGGAAAGCGGTTGTTTCTTCGGAGTCTTTGTATGGGTCAGAACAGCAAAATCGAATGGACGCATCAACCCTTCAATCTCTGGTGGGGTTGTGTGAAGGTGAGTAATGCCGTTTTCCGACGATCGGAAAAGCCCTGGCATCGTTTTCCGATGATCGGAACGGGCGGGTTACGGTGCAGTTCGGGGTGTCGATTGCGGCGGAGTGGACGAGAGCGCGAATCTCCGTATTCACCGGGGCAAGGGGGAACGAAAAGAAAGGAAGGAAGAGAACGTTGAACATCGAACGTCCAACTTCGAACGTTGAAGGGACGGTAGTAGTGCCGGGGCGGAGGGGGAAAGGAGCGCCGATCACCGCATCGGCTGAGGGCGGACGATGTCCGTCTGCGGGCCGGGTTGCTTGTCGAAAAAGGGTATCGCGGGCTGAAGGTCCGCACAAATCACCAAAGGGTTAAATCGCATGAAAATTCAAGATTTCGCCTTAAAATGTTAAAATTCACGGGCTGACCCCTTGGCCGGGCTGACCCCTTGGCCCAGCAAAATTGAATGGACGCATCAACCCTTCAATCCCTGGTGGGGTTGTGTGAAGGTGAGCAAGGCCGTTTTCCGACGATCGGAAAAGCCCTGGCATCGTTTTCCGATGATCGGAACGGGCGGGTTACGGTGTAGTTCGGGGTGTCGATTGCGGCGGAGTGGACGGGAGCGCGAATCTC
>PXDP01000303.1 GCA_003565035.1 PVC group bacterium
CGACCACCTGAACGCCTATGACCCATCCATGTAGACAGTACGGTCACGTTTAATATTTTATAAAATGTTAAACTGTAAGGGCATACGTTTTCTATTCGCCTGAACTTCAGTTTATATCCACCGTTGCGGGATGCTGTCTCGCGGCGTTAAATTTTGTTAAGTTGTTTGTATTTAGTATTTTAAATGCATTTGAATTCAAGGGTTTCTCACGCCTTGGAACGTTGTTTTTTGTTGGGTTAGTTGCAGACTCAATGGCACTACCTTCAAAAGTAGATGCTTCACCTATTTTTGTTCCTTTTAGCGCAGATCAAAGTACTAATTTATCTTCAGCACCTTCTTCTTATGTTGGTTTAGCTGCAACTGATAATAATTTTTTGGTAACACGAGCAGTTGATACTGCAACTTTAAATCAAAATTTAACAGGAGAAACTTATGCGTTCGATAATCCAAGCACTGCAAAAGATGCAGCTTCATATAATAATTCACAAATGTTGCAACTTGATACTGCTAATACCATTAGAAAAGTTAATCTTTCTAATGGTTCGTCTGATGTAGCTCTTGCAATTTCTGTTCCAAACGCTTTTGGTATCGGTTACGATGCTTTATCAAACATTGTTGGGATTGGTATGTATGACAATGGAAATATGACTTTTAGAAGAATTGACGGAACTTCAGGAACTCAAATTGGTTCTGATGTAACTTTCACGTTCGATTCAAATCAATATGGAACTCCAACTGGCTTAGACTTCGTTGTAAAAGGCGGAAACCAAAGAATGCTAGTTGGTACTCGAGATGGTCCAGAAATTGATTTTTCAGGGATTTTGAATTATATTCTTGATATGTCTGCTTCAACAGGTAATGTTGATCAATATGCTACTACTTTGGGATCTTCTCTTAAATTACAAGATGTATTATACTTGGGAGAGGGAAGTATTGCGTTATCTTATGATCGTCCTTCTATTGAAACTGGAAGAATTGAAGTAGGTAACTTTGCAGTTATCCCTGAACCTTCTACTTTATTGTTAGTTGGTCTTGCTGGTGCAGCTGGATATTTAGCAAACAGGAAGAAAAAACAATAAATAATGGAGTTTCAACTCGTGGGATGTTGAAATAAAGGTTTATTTTGAATTTAAGATCATATATGAATTTATGAGTTTTGATTGTACCAGCATTTTTCATGACACACACAAAGCAGGAGAGAGATCATGGCATTCGAGTTATATGAAGGCAGGAATCAGCGTCCGCAGGATGTGGAGCCGCGGGTGTCGATTTGGAAGTTCGGGATGATCGCGTTCAACCGGGCGGCGATGGAGCACTGGGTGAAGGATGCGGACGCGGCGCAGTTGTTCTATGACGCGGAGGGCGGGCGGGTCGCGGTGAAGCCCTGCGCGAAAGGCACCCCGCACGCCTACGCCCTGCAGCACACCAAAGCGGGGGGAACGATCAACGCCAAGAGCTTCCTGACCTACCACAACCAGACGCGCAAATCCTCGGAGCATTTTGTGGCGGAGTGGAACGACGAGCTGAAGGCGGTGGTGTTTGCAGTGGGGAAGGCGCCTGCGGCAGGGAAGGCGCCTACGGCGCGGAGTAAGGAGAAGGGATAGGGAGAAGGATTCCTTCGAATCTTGAAGGTTGCTTTTCGGGAGGGAAGAAGGTAGAATCTCATCATGAATCATCGACATCTTACACATGAACGCTTTACCGCCCCCGCGTTGGACGACATTGTGTCCCGTGGGGGGATGGATGACTGGCAAACCTTGCGGCATGAGCTGGATGCTCATCCGGAATTGGTTGGGAAACTTGAACGGATTTGCCTTGCGCACAGCTCGGATCCGTTTGCACAGCGTTATCATTTTTGGCTAGAGTATGTCCGGCGACGCATCCAGGCCGCCTGAGTGGGAGGAAGTTCTGGTGGCGGCAGCCCGCTTACAGGGACTGTTGCCGGGCGCCGTCCTGGTTGGCGGAACGGCTGCAGCCCTCCATGCGAATCACCGGTTTTCCCGTGACGCGGACCATGTGCTGTTGGATCTTACGGGGAGGTATGAGGAGGTTTTGGCCGAGTTGGAGGCTGTTGCGGGCTGGAAAACCGCCCGGGTGCAGCGTCCCGTGCAAATCCTCGGGAGTCTGGACGGAATTGAAACCGGGATCCGGCAGTTGATCCGCAAAGAGCCTCTGGAGTCGTTGAATCTGAGGGTCGGCTCGCAAACGCTGCGTGTTCCCACCCCGACGGAAATCATGCGGATTAAAGCGGTGCTGATTTTGAAACGGAACGCGACGCGGGACTATTTGGACTTTGTTGCCATGGCTTTGCACTTGGGTGACGCGGAGGCCCGCAAGGGAATGCGGCATTTTGACGATCTCTATCCCCAGCCCAACGGAGCTTCGCCCTCCCAGCAGCTCCAGATCCAATTGGCGTCGCCCATGCCTTACGATTTAGATTCCGAGGATTTGTCCGAGTATCGAAATCTCCGTGAGGACTTAAGGGATTGGAAAAATGTCAAAGAGGCCTGTGTGCGCCTGGCAATCGTTTTGTTTGACCCGGAGGCGTCTTCCGCGTGAGCTTCGAGCTCCATCCCAAAGCCGGAAAAAGTGATCACCCAGCTCACCTGCTACGCGCGGGGTCTGTCGCTGCGCTGCGGGATTCCGATGGCGGACATGCGCTGCGCCTGGTTTGACGAGACGGATACTTTTTCCTTCCGACCGGAATGGCCTCTTTCTTCTTTACAAGCAAAGTAGGAAATCATACGGTTGTAAGTATGAAAACAATTGTTTCAGAGAAAGGGCAGGTCACCATTCCCAAAGCCATTCGGGATCAACTGGGTTTCCGCAAAGGAACCGTGTTGGACATGCAGACGGCAGGAGGAAAATTGATGGTGGTCAAACGACCGGAGGGCTCTCCCTTTCAACGGTGGCGGGGCCGGGGCGTTTTGCCTGAAGCCGAATCGGTGGATGACTATCTAACCCGGATTCGGGATGCTGACGGCTGTTGACAGTTCGGTGTTGCTGGATGTGTTGACGGATGATCCGCTTCACGCCGCGGCCTCGGTGGAGGCCTTGATGCGCGCGGACAGGGAGGGTGCCCTGGTTATTTGTGAAACCGTCTTGGCGGAGATTCGTCCGGTGTTGTCGGAATCGGATTTCCACAAGCTGCTTGACGACTGGCGGCTTGAGTTTATTCCGGGTTCTCTGGAGAGTGCGGCCCTGGCGGGTTCCCACTTTGCAGCTTATCTGAAACGGAACCCGAAACGGAAAGTCATGGTGCCGGATTTTTTAATTGGCGCCCACGCCACTGTTCATGCGGACAGGCTTCTGGCCCGGGATCGGGGGTATCTCCGGGACTATTTCCGCGAGTTGAACGTCTGGGTGCCTTAGTGCTTTTTCTGCCGCCCTGTACGAAGTGCTTGGGGCGACGAAAGGCGCTGCCTGAAGGCATACGCAGTCCGAACGCTCGCTGCGCCCTTCTGGCGCTAAACCGCAATTTAGGACACTGGTGTAAGATATCGCAGGATGGCCTGGCTTTTGGACACGAGTGGATGGATTGTTGGCTGCGACGGCATGGGTCCATCGTTTGCGTATCGTCACACGGAACACGAGTGATTTTCTGGATGCGGGGGTGGAGGTGTTCAACCCGTTTGACTCCGGCAGGTGAAGGGTGCGGCGTGTTAAAAAAACCGTGTATATTCGTTTTCTGGTCCACATCCGTCCGCAGGATGGAAGATGATATAAAAAAGCGTGTTTCTTCCTCCGTGCCCTCAAGCGAGCTTGCGAGCGGGTGGTCAATTCGGTTGCGGGAGGACCCTGCGTTAGGGCTTTCTCTGCCCTTCCCATACTTTTTTGACACAATGGTCCTGAGAGCGTCTTCCGACGGTCGGAAAAGAGAGGCATGGAGCGGCAAAGAAATTGCCTCGATATACAAAAAAAGCCCGGTCAACTGACCGGGCTTTTTTGGGGGGCTTTGCGGGACTTATTCTGCATCGCCGGCGGCAGCCTGTTCGGCCTGCGCCTCTTTAAGACTGAGGGACACGCGGCCGTTGTCGCTGACCTCCAGGCACTTGACTGTGATGACATCGCCAACGTTGACAATGTCTTCCGTGGCGTTGACCCGGTAGTCGGCGAGCTGGCTGATGTGCACGAGCCCTTCGAGTCCGGGCATGATTTCCACAAACGCGCCGAAGGCTTTGGTGCCGGTTACGCGGCCGGTGTAGAGCTTGCCGACTTCGGCTTCGCCGACGCTGGCTTCAATCTCGTTGACGGCCGCTTTGAGGGCGGCGCCGTCGGGACTGAAGATGCTGACGGTGCCGTCGTCTTCAATGTCGATCTGCACCTTGTGGGTATCGGTGATGCGGCGGATGTTTTTGCCGCCGGGGCCGATCAGGGCGCCGATTTTCTCGGGATCGATTTTGATTTTCTCGAAGCGCGGGGCGGTGGCGCTGAGTTCCTCGCGCGGGGCGGGGAGCACGGCCTCCATGGTGTCGAGGATCTGCTGACGGCCTTTGTTGGCCAGCGCGAAGGCCTCTTCAACCTGAGTCCAGTCCAGCCCGTGGATTTTCAGGTCCACCTGGAAACCGGTGATGCCTTTGCGGGTGCCGCAGACCTTGAAGTCCATGTCGCCGCAGTGATCTTCGGATCCGAGGATGTCGAGAACGAGCACGCTTTTGTCTTCGCCGCTGAAGAGACCGACGGAGATACCGGCGACCGGGGCTTTGATCGGGACCCCGGCATCCATCAGCGCCAGGGTTCCGGCACAGGTACTGGCCATGGAGGTGGATCCGTTGGAACTCATCACTTCGGAGACCACTCGCACGGAGTAGGGGAAGTCATCGGGAATGATGTTCTTCAGGGAACGCTCGGCCAGGTTGCCGTGGCCGATTTCGCGGCGGCTGGTCATGCCGAGCCGTCCGGCTTCACCGACCGAGTAGGGCGGGAAGTTGTAGTGCAGCAGGAAGCGTTTTTCGGTGGGACCGCCGGTGACGCCGTCCATAGACTGGGCGTCGCCGCCGGTGCCGAGGGTGACGATGCCAACGGCCTGGGTTTCTCCGCGTTCGAACATGGCGCTGCCGTGCACGCGGGGCAGAAGACCGACCGCGCCTTTGAGGGGGCGGAGTTCTTCGGCCTGGCGTCCATCGATGCGCTTGCCGTGCTTGAGCACGTTGTCGCGGACGATTTCGATTTCCAGGGCGTCAAAGAGATGGAAGAATTCTTCTTCGGTCAGCGCTTCAAATTTTTCCATCATCTGCGCTTTGAGTTCTTCGCGGAGTTCGGAAACTTTGTTTTGACGTTCCAGTTTTCCGGCGATGCTCAGGGCATCGGAGAGTTCGGCCGCTTTGAAGTCCTTGGCGGCATTCATGAGGTCGGTGTTCACCGGGACGGGCTCGATGACTTTGTCGGGCAGGCCGAGGGTGCGGCGCAGTTCGAGCTGGGCGTCGATGATGTCGATGATGGCGGCGTGCGCGAATTTCAGGGCGGCGATCATTTCGTCGTCCGGAATCTCTTTGGCTTCGCCTTCCATCATCAGAAGTTTGTCGCGGGTTCCGGCGTACACCAGTTCCAGATCGCTTTCCAGCATTTGGGCCTGGGTGGGCTCGAGGATGAGTTCGCCATTGATACGACCAACGCGGACAGCGCCGATGGGGCCCTGGAAGGGAACTTCGGAAAGGGTGAGCGCGGTGCTCGCGGCATTGATGGCCATGGAATCAACTTCCTGGGTGCCGTCGGTGCTCATGAGCATCATGTTGATCTGCAGCTCGTTACGGTAGCCTTCGGGGAAAAGAGGACGGATCGGGCGGTCAGTGACACGCATGATCAGAATTTCTTTTTCGGAGGGACGGGCTTCGCGTTTGAAAAATCCGCCCGGGAAACGGCCGGCGGCGTAGAATTTTTCTTTGTATTCAACCTGCATGGGGAAGAAATCAATTCCTTCGCGCGGCTTGGAGGTCGATACGGCGCAGAACAGGAAGGTTTCGCCGATAGAGGCCACCACGGAGGAGGCGGCCTGACGGGCGAGTGCGCCCGTTTCAAGGGTCAGTGTTTTGGAACCGACCTGGACCTCGATGGAGGTCGCATCTTGCATCATCTTCATTCGTTACTTCTTTCTTCTTATCTTCTTTTGCGTACACCCCCGGTTCGCGTCGATGCGAGGTCCGGAGGGATTGGCCCCGGATGGGCCGAAAGGGAAGGGGGGACACAAAAAACCCACCCGGAAAGGGTGGGTTTTTATCGGGCCGGCTGTTAGCGGCGGAGGCCCAGCTTCTGGATCAGATCAAGGTAGCGGGCATGATCGCGGCTGTCCAGATAGTTCAGCAGGCGGCGGCGGCGGCTCACCATGTTTTGCAGGCCGCGGCGGGTGCTGTTATCTTTCTTGTGGATCTTCAGGTGCTCCGTGAGCTCCCGAATGCGGGCGGTCAGAATGGCAACTTGCACTTCGACCGAACCGGTGTCGTTCTCGTGGGTGGCGTATTCTGTTTTGATCTCTTGTTTGGTGGTGGTGTCCATGGTTGTCCCGTTTAAAAGTGTCTCTTCAAAATAAAGGTGTCCGTTGCACAATGCGCCGGAAACAGGTTAGTGTTTTGTTAAAATCGCGGGAATCTATAGGGGGAAATTCCCGGTTTGGCAATGATAACTTTTTATAAAAAATGGTCGGAGCGACAGGATTCGAACCTGCGACCCCTTGCCCCCCAGGCAAGTGCTCTACCAGGCTGAGCCACGCTCCGACCGAGGACCTGTGTGAATATGCATCTGATTCTGAAATGCAACCGAAAAGAGGAGGTATTTTTCCGGATTATGCTTCCAGTGCCCAGATGTCGTCCAGGGGCTGCCGCTTGCGGATGAGTTCTGCCCCGCCCGCCGCATTGAGCAGGACTTCCGGACTGGCGGGAAAAGAATTGTAGTTGCGGGTACTCATGGAGGAGCAGTAGGCCCCCACACCTTCAATTACCACGTAATCCCCAATTTCCGCGAGAGATACGGAGCGGGGAGCCAGCGCTTCGGGATCGCCGGGGGCGGGGGTGAGAATATCGCCGGATTCGCAGCAGTGGCCCACGAGGATGGCCTCCGCTTCCGGGCGCTCCGGGCCTTCACTTCGGGGAATCACCACCAGGGGATGCTGGGCCCCGTACAGGGAGGGTCTGAGGACATCCGTCATGCCGGTGTCGAGTCGGTAAAAGAGATAGCCGTCCTCTCCGGTGTCGATGACATCCTGCACGCGGCTGATGATGGAGGCGGAGTTGGCCACGAGGTAGGTGCCGGGTTCGATTTCGAGCCGGAGCTTGCGGCCGGTTTCGGAGGCGAAGGCTTCGAACGCGGCTTTGACCGGGGCCCCGACCTCCTGCAGGTCGGTGCTTTTTTCGCTTTGCATACGGGCGACTTTGAAGCCCCCGCCCATATCCAGGGTGTGGACATCCGGAAACCGGCGGACTTGTTTGAGGCTGAGCAGTGCCACGCGCTGCCAGACGGAGGGATCGCTGCCGCTGCCGATGTGCGTATGGATGCGCACGCAGGTGAGGTTGTGTTTTTGGAGGAGATCCTGTGCTTCTTCGGCGTATTCGTGCCAGATGCCAAAGGAGCTGGCGGGGCCGCCGACATTGGTGCGGTTGGTGCCGCCGGAACCGAGGCCGGGATTGAAGCGGAGTCCAATTTCAATTCCGGGCCGGGCTTCTCCGGCGGTGCGGATCTGGTTGAGGCTGGTGGCATTGAAGAGAACTCCCATGTCAAGGAGTTCGGCAAGATTGTCGGGCAGTTCCTGGGCACTGAGGGAAATATGGTTCGCCGGAATGCCGGCGGCGAGGGCGCGGGAGACTTCAAATCCCGAGCTGGCGTCGATGTGCAGGCCCATTTCGTTGAAGATGCGGAGAATGCGACGGTTGGGACTGGCTTTCATGGCGTAGCGCACGGTGAGTCCGTATGCGTTGGGAAAAGCGAGGGTCTCTCCGGCGCGCTGCCGGAGGGTCTTTTCGTCGTAGACGTACAACGGTGTACCATGGGCGGCGGCGAGACCGCGGGTTTGCTCCGCGGTCAAAAATCGTGTGGTTTCAAGGTGCATTGCGCTGTAGATAAAGTATAGATGGACCTCCTGCAACCTTTGGCGGAGAATTTGATGGAAAAAAATACGACAACAACAAAGCGGCACGGTGCTTTCAGGGGAGTGCTCTTTGACATGGACGGGACGCTGATCGATACCGAAAGGCTTGGCGCGGCCTCATGGGATCATGCCGGGGAGGAGCTGGGGCTCACGGTCCCGGAGGAGGTGAAACGGCGGATGGTGGGTCGGACGCTTCCGGATATCCATGCGATTGTGCGGGAGGGGATGCCGGAGGTGGATTCGGACCGGCTGCTGGAACGCGCAAATCATCATTATCACCGTCTGGTGTCGGAAGCCCCGCCGCCGGTGAAAGCCGGGGCCCGTGAACTCCTGGCGTGGCTGAAGGCCCGGGATGTGCCCATGGCGATCGCCACCTCAAGCCGCCGGGTTCAGGCCGAAGACAAACTGGGGCGTACCGGCTTGCGCGATTTTTTTGATGTGATTGGGGCGGGGGATGAAATCAAGCGGGGCAAACCGGATCCGGAAATCTTTCAGACGGCGGCGGAACGGCTGGGGATCCCGGCCAGGTCCTGTGTCATTTTTGAGGACTCGGCTCCGGGGATCGAAGCGGCGGAGCGCTCCGGCGGTCTCGCGGTGCTCGTGCCGGAGGTCCATCCGCCGGATCCGGCGATGGTTCTGTTTGCACATTATGTTCTCCGGGACCTTCATGAAGCGCTCCCGAGGGTAAGCGCATGGCTCGACAGCCATGAGCATATACCCGTTCCGGGGGGCGCGCGGCCTCCGACGCATTGAAGTTTATATATGAGACTGGACAAATCAGGCGGGAAGAGGATAAGGAGAGAGATATGAAAATTTCTCTATTCATTCCCTGTTATGTGGATCAGTTGAAGCCGGAAATCGGGTTCGCGGTGGCGGAGGTGTTCCAGGGGCTGGGGCACGAAGTGGATGTGCCGCCGGATCAGACCTGTTGCGGTCAGCCGGCTCTGAATACGGGCTACAATGATGAAGCACGGGAAGTGGCGGCGCATTTTCTGAAGGTGTTCGCGGGCTGTGAGGCGGTGGTGACCCCGTCGGGGTCCTGTGCGGCGATGGTGAAGCATTTTTATGTGGAACTTTTTAAAGACCGTCCTGAAGAAGAGGCGGCCAGAGCCATGGCGGCGAAAACCTGGGAGTTTTCGGAGTTTCTGGTGGATGTGCTCAAGGTGAAGGATCTGGGAGCGCGTTTTCCGCACAAAGTGACAATTCATGACGGCTGTCACGGACTGCGGGAACTGAAAATTCAGCATCAGCCGCGTTCGCTCCTGCGGGCGGTCAAGGAGCTGGAGCTGGTGGAGATGCGGGAGGCGCGGAGCTGCTGCGGGTTCGGGGGCACCTTCGCGGTGAA
>PXDP01000298.1 GCA_003565035.1 PVC group bacterium
ATGACAGCAAAACGACTCGACGGAAAACAAATCGCGGCGGATATGCGCCAGGAAATCAAACGTGATGTGGAGACACTCACCGCCAAAGGGCTTCGCCCCGGTTTGGGCGTGCTGCTGGTGGGCGATGACCCCGCCAGTCGTAGTTACGTCACCGCCAAAGAGAAAGCCTGCGCTGAAGCCGGTATTCTCAGCCGGGAAATTAAGCTCCCCGCCTCCGCAACCAAAGCCGAAATCCTTGCGGAGGTCCGCGCACTGAACCAGGCCGGGGATATTCACGGGATCCTGGTGCAGCTTCCCCTGCCCGACAGCTCCATTGAAGAGGAGGTGCTTAACACCATTCTCCCCGAAAAAGATGTGGACGGTTTCCATCCTGTCAATGTCGGCCGGATGATGCTGGGGCTTCCGGCCTATCTCCCCTGCACGCCCCACGGGATTCTCCACATTCTCAAGCGCTCCGGCTATCCGGTCAGCGGCAAACACGTAGTGGTCGTCGGGCGCAGCAATATCGTCGGACGCCCCATGGCCAATCTTCTCAGCCTGAAAAATGAGCTGGGCAACGCCACCGTCACCCTTTGCCACACCGGCACGCCGGACATCGGCAGCTTCACCCGTCAGGCCGATGTTGTTATCGCCGCCGTGGGCCGGCCGAAGGTCATCACCGCCGACATGATCAAAGAGGGGGCGGTCGTCGTCGATGTCGGGGTCAACCGGGTGGAGGATGCCACCAAAGCCTCCGGCTTCCGGCTGGTGGGCGACTGCGATTACGAAGCCATGCTCGATAAAGCCGAAGCGATCACCCCCGTCCCGGGCGGAGTCGGCCCCATGACCATCACCATGCTGCTCTACAACACCGTCGCCTGTGCCCGCCGCCAGGGACATCTGCCGGCATCCTGAGCCCCATTGCGATGCGCACCCTTCACAAGTATATTCTTTTCGACTTCCTGGCCAGTTTTGGCCTGTCGCTGGCCGTCATCACCCTCATGCTCTACCTCGGAGCGATCATGCAGGGACTCGATTACGTGGCCAAAGGGATTCCCGGAGGGGTGCTGCTGCGCATTTTTACGCTCAATATCCCCTACATTCTCACGTGGAGTATCCCGGTCAGTGCCATGGTCTCCACGCTTCTCCTTTTTGGACGCCTTTCCATGGACGGGGAATTCACCGCCATGCGTTCCGGGGGACTGAGCACCTGGCAAATCATTTCGCCGGTCATTCTCGCGAGCATGGTCCTTTCCTTTGTCTGCCTGATCATTCATTACGAAATCGCCCCGGAAAGCCGATTCGCCCGCCGCCGCGCACTGGTGATGATCAATGAGCTGGATCCGGTGGAGTTGCTCGACGAAGGCCGGTTTGTCCGCTTCCCGGGACTCGAAATTTACGTCACCCGCAAGATCGGCAACCGTCTTCAGGACGTGGAGATCTATGAGCTGGACTCCGATGGCGCTGTGGTGCAGACCATCCGCGCCCAGCGTGGTGAAATCATTACCGATATCGAAATCCAGCGTATGACCGTCTCCCTTGAGGCCGTCCAAATTCAGCATCCAGACCCCGATGCACCCACGGACCTCACCCGGGCCCGGGTCATTGACATGGACACCTACGTATTCCCCGTGAATTATGCGGAATTGATGCAAAATCAAAACATCACCCGCAATCTCAAAGATATGCGGGCATTTGAACTCATGGCCACCATCCGGGATATCGACCGCTTTTTCCCGGGCCTGGATCCCCATCGCCGCGAGGCCCAGCGCATGCGGGCCATTATCGAAGCACACAAGCGGCTGGCTCTGAGCATGGCCTGCATCAGCTTTACCCTCGTCGGCATTCCTCTCGGCATGAAATCGCACCGGCACGAAACCAGCATCGGAATTCCCCTCGGCCTCGGCGTAGTCTCTCTCTTTTATGTTTTCATCGTCACCGCCGACAGCCTCACCGCCCGGCCCTGGCTGTTTCCGGATTATATCGGCTGGATTCCGGTTATCCTTTGCCAGGGGATTGGATTCCTCCGCATCCGCCGCATCCCCTGACCCGGGTTTTCCGTTGCATTCCTTATCCGTAAGACTAGGAGACCCTCATGGCCGGTAAACTGGAAGAACGACTGGAATCC
The DNA here is from genome assembly GCA_003565035.1 of PVC group bacterium. Taxonomy (GTDB): domain Bacteria; phylum Verrucomicrobiota; class Kiritimatiellia; order SS1-B-03-39; family UBA6053; genus PXAS01. Next base: position 2,108 of record PXDP01000298.1, read on the forward strand.
TACCTCCTCAGTGTGGTCGAAGGACGCCGCACCGGGACCGGTGCGGCCCTGTTGCGCCTCCTGCTTGGTGCCCTCTCGGGTCTCTTCGCCCTGCTGGTGCAGCTTCGGCTCTGGTGTTACAAACACGGCATCCTGAAATACCATACGCTGGGCTGTCAGGTGGTCAGTGTGGGCAATCTTACCGTCGGCGGCACGGGAAAAACCCCGGTGGTGGAAATTCTCGCCCGCTCCCTCCAGCAAAGCGGACGCCAGGTCGCCATCCTCAGCCGGGGCTACAAAAAGAAAAAACGTAAACGCACCCTGAAACAAAAGTTCCACGATTTTCTGGCCGGTCAGGGCGACAGCGAAGTTCCGCTGGTCGTCTCCGATGGAGAACATATTCTTGTTGAGCCCGTCTACAGCGGCGATGAACCCTACATGCTCGCCACCAACCTGCCCAACGTGGCCGTCATCGTCGGCAAAGACCGCGTCCGCTCCGGAAAACACGCCATCAAGCACCTGAAATGCGACACCCTGATCCTCGACGATGGCTTCCAGCACCTCGCCCTCAAACACCGGCTCGACATCGTCCTGGTCGACCGAACCAACCCCTTTGACAACGAACGCACCCTGCCCCGCGGCCTCCTGCGGGAACCGGTCCGCAACATCAAACGCGCCGGGTTTATTTTCATCACCAAAAGCACAGGCGACGGTGCCGAGGAGCTGCGCACCCGGCTCCGGGAATTGAATCCGACCGCCGAAATCTCCGAGTGCCGCCACTGCCCCCGGTATCTCAAGCATGTCTTTGAAGGCTCCATGGAACCGCTGGAGTACCTGCGCGGCAAAACCGTCCTTGCCCTTTCAGGCATCGCCGTCCCCAGAGGCTTCGAAAAAGAACTCGTCCACCACGGTGCCAATGTGGTTGATCATAAAATTTTTGCCGACCACCACCGGTATTCGCTGCAGGAGATCATCGAACTGCACGAGGAGGCCCACGAACGGAAAGTGGATGCGATCATCACCACCGAAAAAGACGCCGTCCGCATCCCCCGGCTTGAACATCCCCGGGTCCCCATGCTGTATCTTCGCGTTGAAATTGAAATGTTTAGCGGTCAGGAGCAATTTGATGAATGGATTCGACGCATCTGCCTTGAATAATCCGGAGACCCGTCTGCTGGTAGTCGGCCCCAACTGGCTCGGGGACGGCATCATGGCCATGCCGGCCCTTCAGGTGCTGCGCGAACGGCTCCATCCCGAAGCCGTGCTCGATCTCGCCGTCAAGCCCGGTCAGGCCGGCCTCTGGGCCATGCACAGTGCACCCGGCTCCGTCCACCCCTTCCCGGCCGCAACCCGGCATCTGCTCCAAACCGTTCGAACCCTCAAATCCCGCGCATATACCCATGCGATATTCCTGCCAAACTCTTTTCGAAGCGCCCTGGCTCCCGCCCTGTCGGGCATTCCAGTCCGCCGGGGCACCGCCGCGCAGGGGCGCCGTCTGCTGATCAACGACCCGGTCACCCCCGACACCCGTCCGGACCGGCACCAGCAATGGGAAAACCTCGACCTTCTGCTTCCTGAAAATCCACCTGCGGCCCTGCCCCCTCCGCATCTGACCGCCCCCGCCCCTGCACGGGAGGCCATGCGCGAACGCACCGCGCCCTTTCCCACTCCCCGCCTGGCGCTGATCCCCGGAGCCGCCCGCGGCCCCTCAAAACGCTGGCCCGCCGACCGCTTTCTGGCCGTGGCCCGAGCCTGGATCGAACACACACGCGGCACCGCCCTCTGGCTGGGAACCCCGGAGGATCACCCCCTCTGCCAAAGCCTGCACCGCGAACTGCCCCCGGTCAACAGCCTGAATCTCGCCGGCCAAACCAAACTCCCCGAATTTGCGGCCCTCCTGCAGGAGGCCGGTCTGGTTCTGGCCAACGACAGCGGCGGCATGCATCTCGCCGCCGCCCTGGGCACCCCGGTGGTGGCAATTTTCGGTCTCACCAGCCCGCTCAAAACCGGACCGCTCCATCCCAAAGCCGTGGTGATGCAACATGCAACCCGTTTCGACCGGGCTGTCGCCCGTGACAGTGAAGCGGCCCGGGCCGCCCTTGAGGCTGTTTCCGTAGAACAGGTTACTGAACAGGTTCTTGCCTTTACGGCTGTCAACCGTTAAAGCCCCCCCCATGAAACGCCCACTGATCTCCGCCTGTATCATGACCTTCAACGAAGAGTCCAACATCCGGCGCTGCCTTGAAAGCCTGACCTTCTGCGATGAAATTGTTGTTCTCGACAGCTTCAGCACCGACAGAACCATTGCAATTTGCAGGGAATTCACCGACAACATCTTTCAGGAGGCCTGGAAAGGCTACATCGCCCAGCGAAACCGCCTCCGGGAACTCGCAAACCATGACTGGGTGCTTTTCCTCGATGCGGACGAGGAGGTCTCTCCCGTCCTCCGCGATCAAATTCTCTATCAGTTCCGGGCCGGCACGGATAAATACATGGGATTTGAATTTCCACGGCAGGTCTTTTATTTGGGGAAATGGATCCGGCACGGAGAGTGGAATCCGGACATCAAACTCCGACTCTTCCGCAAAGACAAAGGCTACAGCGGCGGCCAGGAGCCCCACGACATGGTCATCGTCGAAGGCCCCGTCAAAACCCTGACCGGCCGGCTCTGGCACTATACCTACACCGACCTGGCCCATCATATACAGGTCATCAACCGATTCTCCTCCATCAGCGCCAATGAGATGTACCGCGCCGGAAGGCGCTTTCGTCTGATGGACCTCATGTTCCGCCCACCCATGCGTTTTTTCAAGGGCTATGTCATTAAAGCCGGATTCCTGGACGGTCTCCGCGGCTACATCATCGCCACCACGATCGCCTACGGCGTGGCCATGAAATATGCAAAACTCTGGGAATGTGAATGGCAGGCCATCATCGATCAGGACACCCGCTCCGAAGACAACGAATGAAGCCGCCCCGCCTGTTCCGATCCGCCGGAATTGTCAGCCTGGGTACCCTCAGCTCCCGGATTCTAGGCCTCTTTCGCGAAATCTTCATGGCCATGATTTTTGGAACCGAACTGGCCGGCTCCGCTTTTTTTGTCGCCTTCACGATCCCCAACCTCTTCCGCCGCCTCTTCGGCGAAGGTGCCCTCTCCGCCGCCTTTATTCCCGCCTATGTCCAGACCCGGGATCAGGAGGGACAGGAGGCCGGCTGGAAACTTTTCCGGAACACCGCGTCCCTGCTGACGCTTTTCCTGGGTGCCATCACCCTCCTTATCCTGATACTGACCAGTATCGCCCTTCGTTTTTCCCTGCCGGAGGAAGTCATTGCCGTGCTGCTTCCCATGCGGATTATGCTGCCATACACCCTCTGGATCTGTCTGGCAGCCCTGGTGATGGGTGTCCTCAATTCACACCGGAAATTCGCCGTGCCGGCCTTCGCCCCCTGCATTCTCAACCTGGTCTGGATTGGCGCCCTCCTGGGTGTCGGTTTGCGTGCGGACCTGAGCCTTCCGGAAAAAGCCCTCTGGATCTCATGGGCGGTACTGATAGCGGGCGTGCTGCAGTTCGCGGCCCAGTTGCCGGCGCTGTTTGCGCTGGGCTACCGCCCCCCCGCAAAAATCACCCCCCTCGGCCCCGGTGTCCGCCGCGTTCTGATCCGCATGGGCCCGGCCGCGCTGGGTGCCGCCGTCACGCAAATCAACGTCCTGCTCGACCGGGTCCTCGCCCTCTGGGCCGGCGAATACGGGCCTTCCGCCCTCGCCTTTTCCGAACGGCTCATCTACCTTCCCCTTGGACTCTTTGCCACCGCCCTGGGAACCATTCTCCTGCCGGAAATGTCCGGACTGGCACACCGGAAAGACACCGACGGTCTGGCCAAAACCATGGACCAGTCCCTGCGCGGGCTGCTCTACATCATGATCCCGGCCGCCCTTGGCCTTGCGGTTCTCGCCACCCCGCTGGTCGAAATGGTCTACGCCCGCGGCCGCTTCGATGAACAATCGGTGCTCTATACCGCCCGTGCCCTCCGCTTTTATGCCCCAGGTTTGCTGGTCTTCAGCCTCGTCAAAGTCCTCGTGCCCGTCTTTTACGCACACGGCAATACCCGCACCCCGGTCAAAATCGCCTTGTGGGCCGTCGGTGGCAATATTCTCCTGAACATCTTTTTTATTCTCGTGCTTCCCGACGGCTGGAAACATGCGGGCCTCGCGCTGGGCACCGTGCTCTCCGAAACCTTTCAGGTCATCGCCCTGGCCTGCATCCTTCAGAAATCCGTCGTGAAAACCCCATGGCACTCCGTCGCCGTCGCCGCCGCAAAACATGCAATCGCCTGCGTGCCCATGATCCTCACCCCGCTGCTCATCCTTCGGACCTTCCCGGAAATCCCCCTCTTTGTCACCCTTCCCGCCGCCATTCTTCTGGCTGTTGCGGTCTATTTTACCGCCACCCTGGCCCTCCGCTGCCGCGAACTCAGGGAATTCCGGCATCACTGATTGACCTCAGTCCGCCCACAATCCCCGCTTCTCCCGACGCGCCTCCGCCTCCGCCGCCACATACAGCTCAAAATCCAACTGGGGCACATCCGCCCTGTGCGCGGAAAGCCCCTGCAGAAGCTGCTTGCGCCCCACATCCGTCCCCCCCACAAACACATGGGCGGCCAGACCATCTTTTTCCACGTCCCGGATATCCCGGCCGTCCGCCGGTTTCATCACCATATTCTGATTGCGGATAAAGGCCACCAGCGTTCTCTGCGCCGAATGTGCCATCCGTGCGGCCTGCTGGGGAGAAACTCCGTGCCGCTCCGCCCAGGCAATCAGATCCGGATCCTCCGTGTCCCGCAGTGGCGGCGCATCCAGTCCGGCCAGCCGAATTTCATGCAGCGGATACTCATTCGGGCGTTCCCAGGCGCGCATCTGCACCCGGAGAGTCTCCCCATCCAGGATTTCGCGGGTTTTAAACAGCAAATCCCGGTTCGCCACCTCTTCCCGCATCGCCATCACCCTTGGGCCCGCATAAAACGTCATCAACACCGTAAACCCCACCGTGCCGAATAAAAAAAACGTCACGCCAAGTATATTTTTTTTTGCTTTGTCCATGATTGAGTCTCCACATAAACGATTGAAATAAGGCATACACCAAAGCGCGGTGAAATCAACCGATCCCTCAGCGCGTTCCCAGGGTCCGGGAAAATTCGAAGGGCTGTGTGCGCCCGTCTCTGGTCGCGTCCCAGTTGATCGACCACGTCATAACCCCGCCCAAATCAGGATGCCCCCGGGGACTCCGCAGAGGATGCGTAGAACGGTCAGCCCCCCGCCCGGTCATCAACTGCGATAAAATTCCCCGCAATTCCCGGGGCGGAATGTAACCGCCCCCCGGAGCGGCATTGGGCGTGGCCGGAAACCCGACAGAAACTTTCTCCGCGCCCAGCCCCGGAAACATTTGCGGATTGTTCCGGTTCACCGGAAACCCAAGAATCAGCATTTCCGCCACTCCCCAGACAAATTCAGGCGTACCCTGAGTCACAATCCGCACCTCTTCCGGTCGGTCGCCACGCACCAGGGCAAACTGAGTTCCCGAGTTGTAAAGCTGAACATGCACCAAATCCAATTCGTTCCGCAAATGATGCAGCAGCGGCAGCCAGCCACCGGCATCCAGGCCGTAATCGCCAAACCCGCCGGTCACCGGCCGGGTTTCCGGCGCGGCCGTAATCAAAAACCCTCTGGGGGCTTTTTGACGGATTTCCTTCACGGCACGAATCATATTGCGGATTTTCGGCGTGGTCGGATTTCGGAAATCATGATCCCCCGGATCCAGCACAATAGACGATCCTTCCAAATTCAAATCAATCCCGTCCAGCCGATAGCGGCGGCAAATTGCCAAAACCGAATCCACAAAGGCCCGGAGCTGGGCATCTGTTTGCAGCTCAATCGGGTGACGTCCTCCGCCAAGCGATAAAAGAACCCGCGTGCCTCTCCGTTGCAAAAAATCAATATCCGCGCGGAATTCAGGCACCGTATACCGACTGTCCGGCGTAAAGACCATCCGGCCGGAACCGTCCTCATGCGGCACCGCAAAAGAGAGATTCACCCGGTCATATTCCACCGGCACATCCCGCAGATACATCCAGGCGGCCGTACCGTTCCAATTATGCCAATACCCCGTCAGGACCGGCATCCTCCCCCCGGGGAATTCCCCGCCGGTCAGTTCCCGGACACAGCCCCCGCTGACCAAAAAAAGAGCAAAAGCCGCAATTTTTAAAAGGTTACCCATTTGAACAAAGACCTTGCGCGCCGTTTTCATCCTTTCCGGACTCCAAAAAGATCCGTACCCACCCGCACATGCGTGGCCCCTTCACGAATCGCCACCTGTAAATCATGCGACATCCCCATCGACAAAACCGGTAAAGGAAATCCGGATTGATGACAGGCCCGGTCCCGAAGCACACGCAGCGCGGCGAAATGCGGCGCCGCCTTTTCCGGATCCTCCGTAAACGGGGGCATGGTCATCAACCCCTGAATTTCAAGATGATGGCAGCCCGTCGCTTTCTCCAGCAGCGGCATCAGCGCCTCCGGTGACAGACCGAACTTGCTGGCCTCACCGCTCACATTCACCTGCAAAAGCACCGGCTGAACCCGTCCCTGTTCCCCCGCCTCTTTTTCCAGTGCCATCAACAATTTTTCAGAATCCACACTGTGAATCAGTGAAAACTCACTGTGAATCACCGGTTTCACTTTATTCGTCTGCAAATGACCGATCAGATGCCATTCGATGGCAGAAGGAAGTTCCGGCATTTTCACCAGAGCCTCCTGCACCCGGTTTTCGCCAAAGATTCGGAGCCCCGCATCATACGCCTCCCGGAGCCGTTCCACAGGATGTTTTTTACTCACCCCCACCAACGTGACATCCTCACGGGGCCGACCGGACTGCGTGCAAGCCAACTGGATGCGCGCCTCCACCTCTTCAAGATTGCTAAAAAAATCACTCATACGCTCTCCTACATAATTCATTGCCCATAATCTGCAAGCTCAACTCCCGTTGAAGCAAAGAAAGCGGATAAAGGACCGCCAATCGCCGATTGGCTCAGCGGACGGCGCACCCCAATGCGCAACCGGTTCCTGGATAAAGGACCGCCAATCGCCGATTGGCTCAGCGGACGGCGCACCCCAATGCGCAACCGGTTCCTGGATAAAGGACCGACAATCGCCGATTGGCTCAGCGGACGGCGCACCCCAATGCGCAACCGGTTCCTGGATAAAGGACCGACAATCGCCGATTGGCTCAGCGG
>PXDP01000359.1 GCA_003565035.1 PVC group bacterium
CAACCGGGAGCAGACCCGCCTGCGCGTCAACGCCCGGCAGCCGCTGCTCCGTCAGGCCGGGAGCCTGGTCACCCTCGAACCGCTCACCCGCGCCGAACGGGGACTGACCGATGCCCGCCGGGCCGCGTTTGAACGAAAACAGTCCCTTGTGCTGGAAGTTGCGGTCGCCTACGAAGCCATCCTACGGGCCGCCCGGCAGGTGGAGTCCGACACCCGCAGTCTGGAACGTCTGCAGGGCCTCGTCGCCCTCCCCCGCGCCCGGGAAGACACCGGCGACGTGTCCCGCGTGGACGTCCTCCGCATGGAACTCCAGCGCGGCGAAGCCGAAACCCGCCTCCAGAACAGCCGCGACATCCTCGAAACCCTCCGGGAGGAATTCGCCCTGCTCCTGGGGCTCGACCCGCTGCAGCGCTTCACCCTCTCCCCACCTCCACTCCTGGAACTTGATCCGCCCGACCCCGACGAAGCTTTTGTCCTCGCCCTCCGCAACCGCATCGACATCGCCCGCGCTCTCGACGCCCTTGAGGATGCCGGCCGCGACATCCGCATCGCCCGCCGTAATCTGCTTCCCGATGTCCGCCTCATCGGCGACCTCGAAGCCGACGGCGATTTCCCCGATCTCCAAAACGAAACCTGGTTTGTCGGCTTTACCGTCGAACCCGATTTCAATCCCGCCGACCGCCGCGCGGGCGTGGCCCGTTCGGAGTTGCGGCGGGAACAGCTCGAACGCCAGGTCGCCGAACTCCATCACCTCGTCCAGCGCGATGTCCGCCGTCAGCTTCGCGACTACCGCCGCAGCCAGTCCAACCTCGCCATCGCCACCCGCAACCGCGAACTCAGCGACCGCCGCCTGGAACTCTCCGAAGCTCTCTTCCGCATGGGCCGCGGCGATGCCGTCACCCTCAGCGACGCCGAAGATGCCCATGCCCTCGCCATTCGCACCGAACTCGCCGCCCGCTCCGACGCCTCCCTCTCCGCCTACCGCCTCCTGCTCACCCTCGGCACCCTTCTGGAAGCTCCAGAGGATATTCGTTAAACTGAATATTAGATTGAATTTCAACTCGATTTCAGAACGAATTTGATATATATTCGTTTTAATGAATACAGAGATACAAAACACAATTCTTAAACACCGTCAGTCAATGGGGATTGATCAAAAAACACTGGCGGAATTGGCCGGAATCTCGGTGCATGCGCTGAGCGACTTGGAATCCGGCAAAGGCAACCCCACCCTTTCCACCCTGCGGCGGGTTCTGAACACACTGGGACTGACCCTGCAGGTGACGATCCGGGAGCCCACCGATGCGTAGCGGCATCGTAAAATTCGAAAACCGCGTTGCCGGGAGACTGCTGGAGGAGGCGGAGGGCTACCGCTTCAGTTATGATGAGGCCTATCTTCAGGATCCCGAAACCCCTCCTGTCAGCCTCACATTGCCCAAACAGAGGGAACCGCAGCGTTCAGAAACGCTTTTTCCCTTTTTTTACGGACTGCTGGCCGAAGGCCGCCTGAAAGAGGAGCAATGTCATCAATTAAAGCTCGATGAGGATGATGCATTTGGCCGCCTGCTCCTCACCGCCGGGAGCGACACGATTGGTGCGGTGACGGTGCATCCGGGAGAGGCCTGATGCCTGTATGCCGATCGACCCTTAAACCGACAGCCCGGGAAGGGTTTTCTCCAGCGGCGCAACGCCGTCTTGCCGGGGATCATCCCTCCTTGCCCTTTAAACTGACGTTCACACGCTCCGACGTGATCCACTACCGGACCCAAGAAGCCGAACGCCTCTCGATTTCGGGGGTGCAGGACAAAATTTCGCTGCGGCTTAAAGACGGAAGGTTTCAGCCCGTCATTGCCGACGGCATGTTTCTCCTGAAACCGGTGCCCGGTCTTCCTCCGCTGTTACATGCCGAATGCGTGCCGGCCAATGAACATCTCAGCCTGCAGCTTGCCGGACAGATCTTTAACATTCCAGTTCCGCCCTGCGCGCTGGTGGAACTTGCAGACGGTGAGCCGGCTTATCTGGTCCGCCGCTTTGACCGCCGCCCGGATGGAAGCCCCATCCCCCAGGAGGATTTCTGCCAGCTTTCCAACCGGAGCGAGGCCACCGGAGGCCGGAATTATAAATATGATGCGACACAGGAAGAAACCGGAAAGATTCTCCGCCGCTATTGTCCGTCCGCGCCGGTCCAGCTTTTGGATCTGTTTCGGCGGCATCTTTTCAATTATCTGATCTCCAATGGCGATGCCCACCTGAAAAATTTCTCCCTGCTCAAAAGCTCCTATGGCGATCACCGGCTCAGCCCCGCCTACGATCTGCTCTGCACCGCGCTGCATTTCCCGAACGAAGCCCGTTGCGCCCTCGACATGTTCGAAGACGATGAAACCGAGTTTCACCGTCAAAATGGCTTTTATGGAAGGACGGATTTTCTTCTCCTGGCCAAAAAATTCAACCTGCCCCCCGCGCTTGCGGAAAAAACTCTGCTTCACTTCACCGCCCAGCGCTCCCGCATTCACGAGATGGTTCGTCGCTCTTTTCTCCCCCCCGCACAGCAAATCGAGTATATGGATCGGCTTGACGACCGTCTGCTTGCCTTGCGATGAAACGTTTGAAGACTTTGTAAGGCTTAATTCCGTACCCCGTTACATTTAAATGCAATCCAGTACCCTCATCATCGGCGCCGGGGTTTCCGGCCTGGCCGCGGCCAGAACGCTTTCCGACGCAAATCATCCTGTTATGCTCATCGACAAAGGACGCGGGGTGGGCGGCCGCGCCGCCACCCGCAAGCTGGGCGACCGCAAGGCTCCCCGCGGCCGCTGGGATCACGGCACCCAGTTCGCCACCTTCCGAAGTTCCGCCCTCCTGAAAACCCTCGAACGCTGGGGCGCGCTTCAACATATGACACCCTGGCATCCGAGTCCGGACGGCCTCGACCGCCACATGTCCCCCGAAGGATTCAATGCCTTTGCCAAGGATCTGGCACAGGGCCTGACCCTCCATAACAGCCTCCGCATTGCGTCTCTCACCCGGGCCACTGATGGCTGGACCGTCAAAGCCGAATCCGGCGAGACTTTTTCCGCCACCCACCTGATCAGCACCCTTCCCGCCCCGCAACTGCTGGACCTTCTGCGGGATTCGGAACTGGACCTGCCCGCATGTGAAGCGCTCCGCGCAATCCACTATCACCGGAACCTCACCCTCATGGCCGAATTGGACGGCCCCAGCGGGTTGGAACCTCCGGGCTGCCTCCGCCCGGAATCCGGTCTCCTCAAACTCATCGTGGACAATACCCTCAAAGGCATATCCGGCGCACACACCGTCACCGCCCAGGCCACCCCCGAATTCAGTCTGGAATGGTACGACCGCGACCGGGCCACCGCCGCCAGTGTTCTGCGCGCAGCCCTGCAGGAAGTAATGGCCTCCCCCATCTCAAACGTACAGATTCACGGCTGGAAATTCGCGGAAGCCGTCCATCGGCATCCGGAGCCTTTCCTGGACCTCTGCACCGGCTTCCGGGCCGCAGGCGACGGATTTATGGCCGGCGACGAAGAGGTTTCCCCCGAACACCACGCCCGCATCGAGAGCGCGATTCTCTCCGGAATTGCCGTGGCCAACGCAACCCTCAAACACGGATCCTGAACCGCCGCAGGCGCCAGACCACCCCGACCGCCTCCCGGACAATGCCCCGGTTCAGCTTGGAGCGGCCTTCCCGCCGCTCCGTGAAAGCGATGGGAACTTCGTCGATCCGGAACCCCTGTTTCCAGAGGGTGTGTTTGATTTCGATCTGAAACGAATACCCGTCCGAATCGATCCGGTCCAGAAGCAATGCCTTCAGAGCCCGGCGGGAATACACATTGAATCCGCCGGTGGGATCTTTCACCGGCAGCCCCGTTACCAACCGCGTGTACAGGGCCGCGCCCCGACTCAGCAGTAAGCGGTTCAGAGGCCAATTGAGCACCCGCCCCCCGGAAATGTATCGGCTGCCCACCACCACATCCGCGCCGGCCTTGAGCCCCTGCGCCAGCCGGATGACGTCCCCGGGATCGTGCGAAAAATCCGCATCCATGCACACCGTCACCTCAAAATCATCCGCCAAACTCAGCCGGAATCCGTCCAAATACGCCCGGCCCAGCCCCCGAGCCCCCTCCCGCCGGAGCACCCGCACCCCGGACAGCTCCGAGGACACGTCCTCCACCGCATCCGCCGTGCCGTCCGGCGACGCATCATCCAGCACCAGCACCTCCGCTTCCGGCACCGAAGTCTGCAGCTCCCGCAACAAGGTCACGATATTTTCGCGCTCATTGTACGTGGGAATCAGAATCAGCATACGACGGGACTCAGACTGGACATTCATGGACAAGTTCTTTATGAAAGATCTCATCCTCTGTAAAGCCCCAGCCCCCCATTCCGGCAGAGACTGCCGGATTACACCCATTCCATCACACCTACCCTCTCCTTCCCCACGCCCATGATTCTCCCTCTCTCTTACTACGGCCAGCCCGTCCTCCGCAAACCCGCCGAACCGGTTACGGTCTTCGACGACGAACTCCGCACCCTCGCCCGGGACATGATTGACACCATGCACGCCGAGAGCGGCATTGGTCTGGCCGGTCCGCAGATTGGCAAATCCCTGCGGATATTTGTCATGGAGATTCCGCCCGACATGGACGAGAACGATCAGGGCGGCCGCGCCAATCCATTTCTTAACGGCCCGCTGGTGGTGGTGAATCCCAAAATCCGTGACCTGGCACCCAAAACCGAGGTCATGGAAGAGGGCTGCCTCAGTATTCCGGACATCCGCGGCAACGTCACACGCCCCCTTTCCCTCACCCTCGACTATCAGGATCTCGACGGAAAACCCCTCTCTCTCAAGCTGTCCTTTCTGGCCGCCCGCTGCGCCCTGCACGAAAATGACCACCTCGACGGCATCCTCTTTCTCGATCACCTCAGTCAGGTAAAACGCCTCGCCATCAAAGGCAAACTCCGGAAACTCAAGGAACAATTCGCCTCATGAAAACCGCCGTATATCCCGGAACCTTCGACCCCATCACCCGCGGTCACATTGATATGGTCACCCGCGCCGCGCCGCTCTGCGACACCCTCATCGTCGGCGTGGCCCGCAGCACCCCCAAAAACGTCTGGTTCAGCATCGAAGAGCGCATCGAACTGGTCGAAGACGCCTTCCGCGATCTGCCCAATGTCCGCGTGCAGGCCTTTGAAGGCCTGCTGGTCGATTTCGCCAAAAAAATCGGTGCCGGCTTCCTCATCCGCGGGGTGCGGGCCTTCTCCGACTTCGAATACGAGATGCAGATGGCCCTGATCAACCGCAAGCTGGCCCCGGAAATCGAGACCCTTTTCCTCATGCCCGCCGAGGAATACAGCTACGTCTCCTCCTCACGCGTCCGCGAAATTGCCGCGCTGGACGGCGACATCCGCCGCTACGTCACTCCCAAAACCCACGAAGCCCTGCTGGCGAAAATTCAGGCCCGTCAGGACACCCGCGATACTCCCCGCCGCTCCGCCGCCGGGGGATGAGCCCTGACGAGGGGCTACTCCAGCAGACGGTCCAGCGCCTCCGCCCCCACCGGTTCCCGGGCCTGCCAGGGGATCAGCACCCGTTGCCGCGACAGTCCGCGGGCCTCTTCCAGAAAAACGGTTTCCCGGTGGGCCTGCATGCGCAGACGAGAATCCACCGGCGAGGCGCCCGCGAGACTTTGATTGAGAATCCAGGCCCGGGGTTCAATGTCCGCCCGCCGCAAATCCTCCTGCAGGCGCGCCGCCTCATGCACCGGCGTGGCCTCCGGCAGCGTCACCAACAACACGCGGGTGAACGCCGGATCCCGGAGCTTGGGCAGCAGCGTTTGCACGGCCTCCGGCAGTTCGCCCTGATCCCTCAGCACTTCACGGTGATAAGCCTCCGAAGCGTCGAGCAGCAGCAGGGTGTGGCCGGTGGGCGCAGTATCGAGCACCACGTAACGGTCCCGGCCTTTGGCAACCGTTTCCGCGAAGGCGTTGAACACCGCCACCTCCTCGGTGCAGGGCGACCGCAATTCCTCCTCCAGCAGTGCCCGGCCTTCGGCATCCAGTTTGGTTCCGGCGGTGGCCATCACCTGTTCGATGTGTTGACGGGTCACCTCGCGGGGATCAATTCGGTCCACCTCCAGGCTCGGCAGGGGCTCGCCGAGGGTTTCGGCGATGTGCGCGGCGGGATCGGTGGTGGAAAGATGCACGGGCAGCCCCCGCAACGCCAGCCCCCGGGCGATCGCGGCCGCGAGGGTCGTTTTGCCCACCCCGCCCTTGCCCATGGTCATGATCACACCGGGGCCGTCGGCGGCGATCTGATCCACCAGCGCACCCAGCGTTTCAAATTCCGGCAGCACCGGCTCGCCTTCAGGGGGCGCTTCAGGCAAGTCTCCATTGAGAAACCGGCGGAGTGAGGCCGCGCCCAGCAGGCCTCCCGGCGTATAAGGCCGGGTGTCGCGCGGAAGCCCGGCAAGGAGTTCGGGCATCCGCTCCAGCGCGGACGTCCCCCGGGATTCAAAGGTATCGGCCAACGGATCGGATACGGCGGCATCCGCCGTGAAAAGACCGTTCACCACCAGAAACTGAGAGGAAATGCCTTCGGCGCGCAAATCACGGCCGGCCCGGTCCGCCTCCCGCAAGGCCCCCTCTTCCGGACGGGTCACCAAAACGATGCGGGCCTGCTCCGGATTCTGCAGGGCCTTTACCGCTGCCGCATACACCGCCTGTTGATCCTTGAGACCCGACAGCGGTCCCAGACAGGAGGACCCGGTTTTGTTTTCCGCGATAAAGCCGTCCCAGGCGGCGGGAAGCGCCAATAACCGCAGGGTATGCCCGGTGGGCGCGGTATCCAACACAATGTGATCGTGCTGTTCCAGAATATTGGGATCGCCAATCAGTCGGGTGAATTCATTGAACGCGGCGATTTCCACCGTGCAGGCACCGGAAAGCTGTTCTTCGATGTTGCGGATCGCCTCGTCGGGCAGGATGCCGCGCAAAGGATCCACCACCCGGGCGCGGTAGCGGGCGGCCGCCTCGATCGGATCGATATTCAGCGCCTCCAGACCGGGAACGTCTTTTACCGCGCGGGGCTCGCTGCCAAGCGGCGTGTCGAGCACCTCGTCGAGATTGGAGGCGGGGTCGGTGCTTACCAGCAGCACCCGTTTGCCTTCGTCCGCAAGACGAATCGCGGAGGCGCAGGACAGCGAGGTCTTTCCCACCCCGCCTTTTCCGGTGAACAGCAGAATGGGCGGAGCGTTATCGAGCCAGGTCGCGGGCAAACTCATCCGCAGCATCCTTCCCCGCCACAGCAGGCGGATTCCAGTTTCAGGCCAAAGATTTTTGCGAATTGCTCGCGGGTGGGATAGAAGCGGGAGGCCACGCGATGGCCGTCTGCAAAGATCAGCGGCAGACAGTCCTGCCCCTCCTTCTGCAGCGCTTCGCGCACCGCCTCATTGGCGGCAAAATCGGCGGGTTGCTGGGAGAGGTTGTGGCGTTCAACCGAAACGCCCTGCTTTTTCAGCCATTCAAGATCAGAGCTGACTTGCACCAGAACCGGATCAACCGAAGGTCCGCAAACACCGGAGGAGCAGCACATGGAGGGGTCGTAGATCTGTAGAGTTTTCATAGGGTTTTAGAGGGTAGAGGTTAGAGGGTAGAGGTTAGAGGGTAGAGTCTAGAGGTCAGGGGGTAGAGGTCAGGTTCGAGGGTGGAAGGTGGAGGTCAAGACGGGACTGGAGTGTTGCGTTGGTGCGGTATAGGGTTTTTCATCAAATCATCAAAACATTAGCCATCACAAAAGGGTTCATAAAAAAGGTCGTGCTCAATTCGCAGGATCATCCTCCCCACACATTCGCGGGACGGCTCTGCCACCACGCCGCTGGCGTGGCAAGTTCGCGGGTTCATCTCCCCCACACATTCGCGGGACGGCTCTGCCATTCGCGGGATCATCTTTCTTCATCTTCATCCGTTGTCCGGCGCAGCGATCCGTTGGTTTTATTTCTTCTTCCATCCGTTGTCCGGCAGAGCTATCCGTTGGTTCTTTCATTTTTCTTCATCTTCATCCGTTGAACCATCCGCGCGTACGGTTGGCAAATTTAACCAGTCCAAGCATCACCGGCACTTCCACCAGCACACCGACAATGGTGGCCAGGGCGGCGGGGGAACCGGCGCCGAAGAGCGTGATCGCCACCGCAACCGCCAGCTCAAAGAAATTCGAGGCCCCGATCATCCCCGCCGGGGCGGCCACCTGATGCGGCAGCTTCACCCACCTTGAGGCGCTGTAGGCAATAGCGAATATCAGCAGGGTCTGCAGGATCAGCGGCACCGCAATCAATACAATATGCAGAGGATTCTTCAGAATCACTTCGCCCTGAAACGAGAAAATCAGCACCAGGGTCAGCAGCAGACCACTGATCGTCACGCCGTTGAATTTGGGGATAAAGCTTTTTTCAAAGTATTCCAGACCTTTGGTTTTCACCACCTGATGACGGGTAAACACCCCGCCCGCGAGAGGAATCACCACAAACAGAAACACCGAAAGGAACAGGGTGTCCCAGGGGATGGTGATCCCGCCGATTCCCAGCAGCAGGGCGACAATCGGCGTGAACGCCACCAGAATAATCAGATCGTTCGTGGCCACCTGCACGACCGTGTAGGCGGGGTTGCCTTTGGTCAAATGACTCCACACAAACACCATGGCCGTACAGGGCGCCGCGCCCAGCAGCACTGCCCCGGCCAGATAGTCCCTGGCCAACTCCTCCGGGATCAGATTCGAAAAAACCACAAAAAAGAAAAACCAGGCAATGCCGAACATCGTGAACGGTTTGATCAGCCAGTTCACCACCCAGGTCACATACAGGCCTTTGGGACTTTTGCCCACGTCTTTGATGCTGGCAAAATCGACCTTCATCATCATCGGATAAATCATCAGCCAGATGAGAAAAGCGATCGGAACAGAGACATTGGCATACTCAAATTTGGCCAGGGTATCGGGGATCACCGGCAGGAAGCGTCCAATCAGGACTCCCCCCACCATGCAAAGCGCGACCCACAGAGTGAGGTTGCGTTCAAAGAAGCTGATACCGGACGGGGATGGGGTTTTGTTTTTCATGGCAACGGATTGGGTTTAGGGACTCAGTTAATGATTAATCCAACGGATAGCTTCGCCGGACAACGGATTTTTTGTGAGGGTGTAGACCAACGGATAGCTTCGCCGGACAACGGATTTTTTGTGAGGGTGTAGACCAACGGATCGCTGCGCCGGACAACGGATTTTTTGTGAGGGTGTAGACCAACGGATAGCTTCGCCGGACAACGGATTTTTTGTGAGGGTGTAGACCAACGGATCGCTGC
>PXDP01000420.1 GCA_003565035.1 PVC group bacterium
CGCCCGGTTCCGCAATATTCATGATCACTGATGTCGAGGGGAATGTTGGATTTTGTCGTGCCGGCCGGCACCAGCGCATTGCGTCGCCGGGTTTCCAGAGGTTCTTTCCGAAACGAAATGGGACAGAGTTTGAATTCGCAGACCCAGCCACCCCACCAGTCCGGTTTGTCGGGATGGGCTTTTTGGGGTTTTCTGCGATGTTTGAAATCGAGGATGTCGTAGTCATGAGGTTCGAAACGGCGGATCAGGCCCTGGTGGATCGTCTCGAAAAATTCATCAGGATGCTCCAGGGGTTGGTCGAGAGAGAAATCAGCATCCATGGAAAGTCGGGTGGTCAGATCTTCCAACAACCGCAGGGCCGCACCGCCTTTCAGATAGACGTGTTCGGCTAACTCCGGTTCGCCATAAACGGCCAAGACCGCTTCGGTAATGACCTCTTCAATGGTCATTCGTCAATCCCCGTGGATAATGCACCTGCCAGGTTTCATCGTAGACCCAATTGGTTTTCGCGGTTTTATCCACGAAGAAACGGTTCGTGGGAGGAAAGGTGTCCCGCCACTGCTTTGCGGCTTCCTTTTGTCCACTGGTTTTCAGAAAGAATCCGATCGTTTGATGAAAAGGGTAGAGAAACTCCAGTTCCCAATAGTGGTCGATGAGTTTTTGGAGATCCAGTTGTTTGGCCGCTTCCCTAAAGAGCGCGGGCAGTGACATGACCCCTCCGTTATAATGCGGAGCCACCACGGCATCAATCAGACAGCGCTCCAGATCGGTGATCCGGGCTCCTTCTGGAAATGCCCGGTACTGCTCAGGAACGGGTATCACGCCAGTCTGGTCGTTTTTATAGCCGGAAATCAGGACGCATTCACCTCCCGGAAGCGGGACCCGTTTTCCTGTCGATTTGTGTGGCTTGATAAACTGACTTCGAATTTGCGAGTCGCTCAACGGGTTCGTCCGTTTTGTTTTACGCGGCGCGATGTCCCTTCTTCGGATGAACACCTTTTGTGGAATCTGCTGAGTCAACGCATGGAAAAATACCGAAGTGATATGACAAAAACAACCCGTGGGGGCATGCATCCACGCCGTCGCCAATTGCGTGGATACGTTGTGACGTGTGGGGTCTGAATCTGTTGAGTTTTGTGCTTTCACCTGTAAACCGTGCTAGCACGGTTTACCACACGAAAGGTGTTTGTCAAGCTGTACCACAAAAAATCTATCGGGTTTTCCTTGAAATCGTCTTCAGAGTAAATTATCAGTGCTAGCACTGATAATAAGTTGTGGATGGATGTCCTTGTCGTGTACCCAAGCTTACAGGGTTGCTAAATCGGCTGGGTATGGTTTGAATTGTCGCATGAGCCCATCGGACACATCAAAAACTGGTTGGAGGTTAACCTCATGAAAACATCTCACTCCACCTCCCCTACTCTCGGATTTATCGGCACTGGAGTGATGGGACGTCATATGGCCGGTCACTTATTGAATGCGGGCCACGCTTTGCATGTGACCACCCGCACGAAATCAAAGGCACAGGAGCTTCTGGATGCGGGGGCGGTGTGGGCGGAGTCCCCGGCGGAGCTGGCCCGGGTCTGCGATGTGGTGTTTACGATTGTGGGGTTTCCTGCCGATGTCGAAGCGGTCTATTTCGGGGAAAACGGCCTGCTGTCGGCCCTGAAGCCGGGAGCGGTTCTGGTGGATATGACCACGTCCTCGCCCGAAATGGCGGTGCGTATCGCCGAGGCCGCAATGGCCAAAGGCGGTCACGCGCTGGATGCCCCGGTCTCCGGAGGAGATAAGGGCGCCCGCGAGGGCACGCTCTCAATGATGGTCGGCGGCGACGCGGAAATCTTCACACAAATCGAACCGCTGTTCCGACATATGGGAAAACAGATCGTCCTGCAGGGTCCGGCGGGAAGTGGCCAGCACTGCAAGATGTGCAATCAGATTCTGATTGCCTCGGGCATGGTCGGGGTCTGCGAGGCACTGGCTTACGCGAAGCGTTCCGGGCTCAGTCCCCGCACCGTACTCGAAAGCGTTTCCAACGGTGCCGCCGGAAGCTGGGCCCTCAGCAATCTGGCCCCGCGTATGCTCGACGGCGATTTCGATCCCGGATTTTATGTAAAGCATTTCATAAAAGACATGGTTCTCGCGACAGACTCCGCCGAGACGCTCGGCCTTGAGGCTCCCGGACTCAAGCTGAGTCTGTCCCTCTATCGCGAACTGGAAGCAGCCGGCTACGGCGACGAAGGTACACAGGCATTGTTCCGCAGGTTCGATCCCGGTGACGAATGAACAATTCTCTCAGATTCCAGATGCAATTTGCATAAGAAAATTTGAGAGTCCACAGGCGGTAACGTTCTCGGATAGAGGGAAGGGCTCTCCCCTCGGAATCACGATAAAACCCCGGTCAGCCTCCAGCGTGGCCATGCTCTCAATCAGCCCCGGAGTAAGTTTCGGTGATAAAGTACGCTTGATTTCCACCGCGACCACTTGTCCGTTCGGATGCTCCAACACCAGATCCACTTCCGCTCCGGCGTGAGTGCGATAATAACTCATGAGCGTCTTCCTCGGAACGGACAAAGCGATCTGTTCAATGCAATAGCCCTCCCAGGAGGCTCCACAGACGGGATGCCCGAGTACATCCTCCAAAGTCGGCAATCCCAATAAGCCATGGAGAATTCCACTGTCCCGCCAGTAAAGTTTGGGCGATTTCACCAGACGCTTGGCTACATTCCTGGACCATGGCTGCAAAATCCTCAATAAATATAAGCCCTCCAGAAGGTCAATATAGTGGCGGACCGTTTTTCCGCTAATCCCCAGCGAACTCCCAAGTCGGCTCAAATTCAGGCTGGCTCCCTGCTGATGCGCCAGCATCGTACACAGGCGGCGCAGTAAAACCGGTGTGGCTTCAATGCCAAGTTGAGGCAGATAACGCTCCACATGGCTGGTGATGAAATCATCCCGCCACCGCATAGACTCATTTCCGTCCGGTGCCAGAAAGCTGTCGGGGAATCCGCCGCGTTCCCAAAGATGTTCGATCGCGTTTGGCCCTTCTGGAATTTCCGAAAACTGTAACGGGGTTAACTCCAGATAACTGATGCGTCCGGCCAAGGTCTCTGAACTTTGTTGCAACAGGTCCGGGGAAGCGGAGCCAAGTAACAGGAAATGTCCGCCCTTTTCTCCGTCCCTTCGTCGTTCGTCCACCAGACTCCGCAACACCGGAAATAAATCAGGGACCCGCTGAATCTCATCCAAAATCACCAGATAATCGGCCAAGCCGGAGAGATACAGTTCAGGATCCGCCATTTTTGCCAAGTCCGAAGGCCGCTCCAAGTCAAGGTAATGTATCGGCTTCTCCAGAGACAGTCCTCGCGCCAGTGTCGTTTTCCCAACCTGACGGGCACCCAACATCACCACGACCGGACTCTCCTGAAGTCTATTTTTTAATTCTTCTGCAAGCTTTCGTTCGATCATTTAACCTTGAAAATAGGGAATTCATTCCCTATTTTCAAGGTTAAATACAAAAAATAACAGTGAATCATACCTTGTTTTTAAAAATTTTCATACCTCAATTCCTCTCCATGCGTCATCCTTCGGGGTTCTTGCCCCCTTCACCCGCTAAAGTTTACATAAGTTCTCGACCCGCAAGACTCTTGGCGTATAGGATGGTCCATGGCCAAATTGCAAAACGTATTTTCGTGGTCCCATTCTGCCGCGACTGATTTCGAACTCTGCCGCCGCAAGCGCTACTGGTCCAAATATGGCGCCTGGGGTGGCTGGGAACGGGACGCGTCCCGCGAATGTAAAACTGCGTACCGCCTCAACAAAATGGACAACCGCTTCAGCCTGCAGGGCGTGGCGGTGGAAGACAGCGTGATGTGGATGCTCCGGCAGCATCAGCAGGGAAATCAGACCACGGAAGAGCAGGCCTTCGAAACCGTTGCGCGCCGGATTCTCCGCCAGGGCTGGGACCAGTCCACTCAAAAAACCTGGCTGCAAAATCCCAAATCCTGCTGCCTGCATGAACACTATTATCCGCGCTTTCATACACAGAGTGAGCGCGATATGATGTTTCAGGTGGCCGACAACGTCAAACGCTGCCTCAAAACCTTCCGCGAAGAAATTCTGCCCCGACTGGCACATGTCACCCCGCAGATGGAAATTCCCATCCAGCTTGTGGGCAAAGGCGACCCGGAGCATTTTGTCTTTGAGGGTGTCAAAATCTACGCCATTCCCGATTATGTATACGTCGAGGACGGCCGCTGGCATATTCTCGACTGGAAAAGCGGTGCCGCCAAACCCGAACATGCCGCGCAGATCGGCATGTACGGGCTCTGGGCCCATGTAAAACACGGCATCCCCCCGGAAAACGTGGCGCTGAGTCTGGAATACCTGCAAAGCGGCGACTCGGTGGAGGTTCCCCTCACCGCCTTCGATCTGGAACAGGCCCGGGAACGCCTGCGCGATTCCGTCCAGGATATGTCGCAATACCTTGTCGGTGCCGATATTTCCAAAAACACCCCGCTCGACCGTGAAGAATGGGATCCCTGCTATGACCCCGACCTCTGCTCCCGCTGCCCCTTTTACGAACTCTGCGCCCCCGAACTGGCAGGTCTCTTCAGCGAGGATTTCCCCGCTTAAACCCTGTGGCTCATTGACAGCTCCGCAGGACAGTGTTAAGCTGTAGTTTACTGTATTTTCATTTATTTCAAAAAATCTCTATGAACGAAACCGAAAACCCCCGGGACCGTATTCAGGTCGCTGTTCACCAACAAATTGGTTATGCCGTTGTTCAAGGACGCGGCTCCTTCAAAGTGAGTGCCTCTGTTAAGGATTTTGGCAACGCGCTTCTTGAAAGCGGTATTCACCATCTGATTCTGGATTTGCGGGACTGCATCGGCATGGACAGCACCTTCATGGGCGTGCTGGCCGGACTCTGCACCCGTTTCCACCGGGAAGAGGGCGGCAAAGTCCAAGTCAGTCATCCTTCTGATAAAATCCAGCGGCTGATGTCCACTCTGGGCCTCGACCGTCTGCTTGACGGCGGAGACGTGCCGCTGCCCGAGCGGCTCGCCGTCGGTTCCCCGGAACTCAAAGAACTCGATGTGGCGCCACAAACACCGCTCGCCTCCGCTGAAACCATGCTCGAGGCCCACGAAAACCTGCTGGAGGTGCACGAAGACAATGCGCTCCGCTTTCAGGACGTGCTGGATTATCTCCGCGAGGATATCCGGAGACAACGCAACGGATAATCCTGCCGTATGAGCTTCGTACCGCCCCTTTTTTACCAGGCTCAGATCCTTACATCGGTTCTATCCGCACTGCTGGTGGTTGGCGGGGCCATTTCATTTGTCGGTTGCTATTTTTCCATTCGCGTGCTCCGGCGTATCCGGATTGAACGCGATAACCTGCTTAAAGAAAAAGAGCTGATTTTCAATTATGTGCAGGCCACCGGGGATATTTTCACCGAGTCCGAAGCCCTCAGCACCGAACGTCTGCTTCAGCGCGTCCTCTATTTCTGCCTGCAGACGACTCACACGGCCGGTGGCGCCATTTATTTGCTTGGAGAAGACCGCCAACTCCGCGCCCATGCCATCTCCGGGGTCTATCCCCCCCTTTCCGGCGCTAAATCCAAAGTCGGAGGACTCGATCTGGGCATGCTGAAAATCGAACAGCTTGAAGAACTCACCCTTTCCACGCCGGTTGCACTCGGCGAAGGCCTGGTCGGGCAAACGGCAGACTTTGGCACCCCGCTGCTCATCGAACGCGCGGAACGGGATCCGCGCGTTCCGCATTTTGACAATTCGATTCTCAACATCCGCAGCCTGCTGATGGTCCCCATGCGCTTCCGGCATGAAACCATGGGCGTTATCTGTGTGGTCAACCGGGTGGACGGCGTTCCCCTCAGCGAACGCGATCAGAGCCTCCTGCAGGCCATCGCCGACCAGGCCAGCGTCTCCACCTATTACGCAAAATTCCGCGCCGCCCTGGATGAGAAACGCCGCATGGATCAGGACCTCCATATGGCCATGCGTATTCAGAAAGGCCTCCTCCCGCGGGAACTCCCCGACATCCCCGGCATTGATATTCATGCCTTTAACCTCGCCGCCCAGGAAGTTGGCGGCGACTACTATGATGTCATCCCCGTCGACGACGATCACGTGGGTCTGGCCATTGCCGATGTCTCCGGAAAAGGCATCGGCGGCGCCCTGATGATGTCCATCTGCCGAAGCGTTCTCAGAGCTCATGCCGCCCGGGTGCTCTGCCCGGCACAAGTTCTCCGCGAAGTCAACCGCACCATGGTTGCCGACATCTATGAGGACATGTTTGTCACGATGATCTACATGGTTTACAACATTCATTCCCGCGAACTGGCCATCGCCCGGGCCGGACACGATCCCCCCATTCTGCTGCAGCCCGGAGATAAAACCGTCATCCGCGAATTCGGCGGAGGCATGGCCGTGGGTCTTGTGGACGCCGACACCTTTGACGTCACCATCGAAACCACGCATGTGACCCTTGAGCCGGGGGCCTGGGTTGTGGCCTATACCGACGGCATTACCGAGGCCATGAACACGGACGGCGACGAGTGGGGGATCGTTCCGCTGACCCGGGTCATAATCTCAAACCGGACGCTCAATGCCCATCAAATGTGCAACAACATCAAAGAACGGGTTTTACGCTTCACCGGCGATGCCCCGCAATACGACGACATGACCCTCATGGCCTTCCGGCTAAGAACGTAAGGAAGAGGTCAGAGCGAAGAGGTGTAAGACACGCCTGTGGCAAGCACAGGGGCTGCGGGAAAGTCGTTTGACGACTGACGATCGTAAAGTCGCCGCTCCCCTCACCAGCTTTTGGTCTTCAACAATTTCTGAATCCGTCTCCGCTGATACCGGTCCGGTTTTCCTTCGCGCACCGGCGTGGCCATGGCCGCCGCTTTCCGGGCCAGCGCATCCCGCTCCCGGCGCTCGCGGCTTTCTTCGGTTTCCCGGTACAACCCCCGTGCAACCGATGCCGGACCTCGCTTGTCGGCCAAGGCGACAACCTCCACCTCATACAGTTCCAGCCCCGCACGGATTTCAAGCACAGCCCCCTCACCGATCGCATGACCCGGCTTCGTTCGAGAACCGTTCAAATGCACCTTGCCGCCCTCGATTGCCGCCTGAGCCAGCGTCCGAGTCTTAAAAAAACGCGCCGCCCAGAGCCACTTGTCCAGGCGAACACTCATGCGTCGCCCTCGTAGACGCTCCCGCCGATAAATTCCCGCAACAGCGAATGCGGAGGCACATCCTGCGGCGACGCACCCACAACCATCGCCAGGAAATCCTGCAGCCGCCGGGCCTCCCCATACACCTCTTCCGTGGGTTTGACCGCATGAAGCAGCGGCTCCACAAATGGCTTCAGCACCGCCAATTCATAATCCAGGCTGCTGTTAAACGTCACATCCGCCTCCTGTTGAAAAGGAAAAATCCACCGCTTTTCCCCCAGACGGACACTTGGCCACATCCGCAGCGTCCCCAGTGCATCATGTCCACGGGCGGTGGCATCCCGGACAATGCGCCGGATGAGCCGCAGATCCGTTGTGGACAGCCGATTGTTATTGTCCAGTTTCAACTGCGTCAGCGGACTCACAAAAACCCGGAATTTGTGCGCGGCGGGAATATGATCCGTCAGCCGCGGATTCAGCGCATGGATCCCCTCAATCACCACCACCTGATCCTCCTCAAGCGTCAGGGTGTTCCCAAGATATTCCGGACGCCCCTCACGGAAATTAAACGTAGGCAATTCAATGGTTTCCAGACGGTCGAGGCGGGAAAGGTGGTCGTTAAGCAGTTCGAGATCAATCGCCTCAATATGTTCAAAATCATAGGTTCCGTCGGGATGTTTCGGTGTTTGCTCACGGCCGCGGAAGTAATGATCCATCTCCAGGCGGACCGGCCGGAGGCCATTGACCCGCAAATGCACCATCAGCCGTTTGGACGTCGTTGTTTTTCCGGCCGAACTGGGCCCGGCGATCAAAATCCACTTGATCCGGTCCCGGTGCTGCGCAATTTCATCGGCAAGGTGCCCGAGCTTCTTCTCGTGCAGCGTTTCTGAAATACGGATCAGCCCTTTTTCCTTCCGATGAGCCGTCAGGGTGTTCAAATCCCCAACCGTGTTCACGCCGATCACGCGGCCCCAGGTTTTGTGCTCCTGAAAAATTTCAAACAAATGCGGCAGCCGTTCGAACGGCTTGAGCACCAGTTTTTTCTGTTCCTCATCCCAGTCAGGGAACTGAAGTACAAAGCCGGGTTCATAAGGAAGCAACCGGAACATCGGCACCGCACCCGTGGAAGGCGCCAGCACCCCCAGGGCCGCCTCCGCGAACTTCTCGCACTCAAACATCGTGATCATCGGCGGATTGCGGTACTGTAGCAAATTCAGTTTGTCCAACAGACCCTGCTCAATCAGCCAGCGCTCCGCCTCCGCATAGGCCACTTGTCGCCGGGTGATCGGCAAATCCCTCGCAATCAGCTCCTCCAGCGAGGTCCGGATTTTCTCCAGTTCGTGCGAGCGAATCCCCGGATTTCCGTTCACCTGAAAGGAGCAGTAATATCCGTTCCCCAAACTGTGCTCCACTGCGAATTTTGCCTCCGAAAAACAACTGCGGATGATTTTCGCCAACAAAAACGAAAGCGTACGACGGTAAATGCGCGAACCGTGACGGTTCAGAAAACTGATCGGACGGACATCCGCGTTGGCCACAAGTGGATAATCCAGCGAACAAACATCGTTGTTCACCATCGCGCCCAGCCAGGGCAGTCCTGTCTCCGCCTCCACCGCTTCCGGCAACACCTCGCGCACGGGGGTGTGTTGCGCACAGGTCACTTCAGGATTCCGATCCATACGGATCGACAGCATAGGAGATTCATTTTGATTCATCCGCTTATCATCCCCGCACGAACCAAAGGGTCAAGCAGAACCTATGCGAATTTTACCGGGGCTTCCCTGACAACTCGCTTCAGATCCCCACGTTTCCGATCATCGGAAAATCGTTCGCGCTGTTTTCCGATCATCGGAAAACGCTCATAAAGGCTCCAGACCTCAGTTTGAAGGGTTAGTGTCTCCAAACAGATCGCAGATTCAAATGCGTATTGTGAGGTATAGCCAACCAGTCTGTCGTTTAGAGGAATGCACGTTCATATCCACGTCACCGCCCCGCTTGCCCTGCCCTTTTTACACAAAGTGCGTGCAGCCACTCATTCTCGCTGAGCCATGCCGAGGCCCTGACTTAGGGTGTTATTTTATCAGGTATTTTA